>JAUHYR010000032.1 GCA_030426475.1 Bacteroidia bacterium | reverse complement strand
ACGTTTTCATCACCCAACGGAATATCTAAGGCTTCTAGCTTTCCATCTGATGTAATTACCAATATTCTTTTTTGTCCATTAAAACTAGAATCACTTAACAACCTAGTGTACATTTCACCAAGTAATTCTACATTTCCATTGATGTTTGCATTTCCACCTATAAAAACATCATCGCTCACACGCATAGTGTCATTAACGGTAAATGTACTATCAACACTAACTGTACCTTGTAAACTTGTTCCTCCTACCACATTAAACGTACAGTGTGGGTTAGTTGTACCTACTCCGACATTACCCTGTGTAGGAAAGGTGTTTTGAGAATAGTTATAAAGTGATATTAGAGTTAATAAAAATGAAATTAATAGCTTTTTCATAGTTAAATTTTTATTAGTGTTAAGGCAATTTTAACTAAAAAAAAATATACTTTCCAAAAAAATAGTAGAAAAATATTTTCCCTTTTCTAAGTATAAATACCTAGAAGACAATGTTTTAAAAATTACAAGAGTTCAATAGAATTAATTGTTTTAACAGGAACAATTAGATGCACCAATTTCATTTTTCAGTTAGAAAAATATTTGAAAATAGGTTGCTTATGTGGGCTTAAACTTTGAAAAAAAGGTTTGTAATCCCAGATATTATATTAAACCTCTTTATCAATATATCGATTACAGACCCAACAACACCTCTTCCGGTTGTTTTCCACCAAAAATTAAGCGGGAAGGGTTCTCTATCATTTCTTTTATCTTGTATAGGAAGCCTACGCTTTCTTTACCGTCAATTATTCTGTGGTCGTAAGAAAGTGCAACGTACATAATTGGTCGTATTTCTACTTTTCCGTCAATGGCAACAGGGCGCTCTACAATGTTGTGCATTCCCAAAATAGCACTTTGCGGTGGGTTAATAATTGGGGTGCTTAACATAGAGCCAAACACTCCTCCATTGGTAATGGTAAAGGTTCCGCCTTGCATATCTTCTACCGCAATTTTTCCGTCACGGGCTTTTATAGCTAATCGTTTAATTTCTGCTTCTATTTCTGCCAGGCTCATTTGCTCCGCATTTCTAAGCACAGGCACCATTAATCCTTTGGGTGAACTAACGGCAATACCCACATCGGCATAGTCATGAGAAATCATATAATCTCCGTCTAAAATAGAGTTAACGGCAGGGTAATGATTTAATGCTTCGGTGCATGCTTTGGTAAAAAACGACATAAAGCCCAAGCCTACACCATGTGTTTCTTTAAAGGTTTCTTTGTACTTACTTCGCAAGTCCATTAGCGACTTCATGTCCACTTCGTTAAAAGTGGTAAGCATAGCCGTTTCATTTTTTACGGAAACCAATCGCTTCGCTATCTGGCGTCTTAGCATGCTCATTTTTTGGCTGTCGGTGTTTCTTGTTCCGCCCCAGCCTCCTGCAGCTGAAGAATCAAAACCTCCTGCCATAGCAGCTAACACATCTTGCTTGGTAATTCTTCCGCCCTTGCCTGTTCCGTTTACTTTTGAAATGCCGTTTTCATCCATTATTTTTTTGGCAGCAACTGAAGGAACATCTTTAGCATAGCCACTACCTTTGCTTTCTTCAGCAGGCATTGGATTGGGTTTACTTTCTTTTTTCTCAGGCGCTTTTTCTTCTTTTTTAGCTTCTTTCTTTTCTTCCTTCACCTCTTTTTTCTCAGGCGCTTTGGCAGAAGTGTCTATCGTACAAACCACATCACCAACTGCAACTGTTTCTCCTTCTTCTTTCAAAAACTTAATTGTTCCGGCAAACTCTGCAGGTAATTCTAAGGTTGCTTTGTCTGAATCAATTTCGGCAATGGTTTGGTCTTTCTCTACATAATCGCCATCACTTACTACCCATTGTGCAATTTCAACTTCTGATATGGATTCGCCCGGGCTGGGCACTTTCATTTGTTTTACTGACATTGTTTTATCGTTTAATTCGTTACTTCAACTTTAGAAAATAATTGTTCGAAAATAGCATTTTGTCTAGCTGCATCAGCTTTGTAAGAACCGGGAGCAGGGCTTGCCGCAACTTTTCTGGCTATTACATCTATATCTACTTTTTTGCGTAGCGTGTTTAAAATATACGACCATGCGCCCATGTTTTCAGGTTCTTCTTGCACCCACAACACTTGTTTCACCGATTTGTAATTCGCTAAAAGTTCATCAAATTGCTTAAATGCAAAAGGATAGAGTTGTTCTACCCTAACAATAGCAGTAGAATTATCGCCTGCTTCTTCCCTTTTTTCAATTAAGTCGTAATATATCTTTCCGCTACACAATACTAATCTTGTTGCTTTGTCTTTTTTGACTTGAGTATCATCTATAATTTCCTGGAAACGTCCACTTGCCATTTCTTCTAATTTAGAAACGCAACTTGGATATCTCAATAGCTTTTTAGGCGTCATTACAATCAATGGTTTTCTGAATGGTCGGTGAAGTTGACGTCTTAGAACATGGAAATAATTAGCCGGTGTGGTAACATTTACCACTTGCATATTTTTTTGACCACACAGTTGTAAAAACCTTTCTAATCTTGCACTTGAGTGTTCTGCACCTTGACCTTCATATCCATGAGGCATCATCATTACTAAACCATTCATGGTTTTCCATTTGTCTTCTCCTGAAGAAATAAACTGGTCAATTATAATTTGGGCTCCGTTACCAAAGTCTCCAAATTGTGCTTCCCAAACAGTTAATCCGTTTGGAGTAGCCATGCCATAACCATACTCAAAGCCTAACACAGCATATTCGGAAAGTAAGGAGTTGTAAATATAAAATGGCGCTTGTTTGTCGCTTAAATGGTTTAGTGGTGTGTACTCCTCTTCAGAGTCCTCTACCTTCACCACAGCATGACGGTGAGAGAATGTTCCTCTCTCCACATCTTGCCCTGAAATTCTAACGGGATGACCTTCTTCCAGTAAAGTAGCATAAGCCAGCAACTCTCCCATTGCCCAATCTAATTGATTGGTTTCATTAACCATTTTAATTCGATCGTCAAAAATTTTACCTACTTTCTTCATCCACTTCTTACCCTCCGGCAAAGTGTTAAGAGCAATAGCTAACTTTTTAAGTTTTTTTAGGTCATAGCCTGTTTCAGGAGATTGATCAAAGTCGCCTTCTTTAGCATAATCGTTGTTTCGCCAGGTGTATTTTAAAAACTTAATAACCTTAGTTTTTTCATCCTCTTGAAAAGCTTCATAGTTATTGTCTAAGGTTTCATTATAACGCTTTTCAATCGCCTTAACATCCTCTTCCTTCACTATACCTTCTTCAATTAATTCTTTTGCATAAATCTCTTTAGGGTTAGGATGCTTTGCAATGGCTTTGTATAAAAGTGGTTGAGTAAATCTTGGTTCATCTCCTTCATTGTGACCATATTTTCTATAACACAATAAGTCAACAAAAACATCTCTTTTAAATTCTTGTCTAAACTGCATTGCTATTGACATAACGTGTGCCACCGCTTCGGCATCATCTCCGTTAACATGGAATACAGGAGAAAGAGTAGTTTTAGCAACATCTGTACAATATGTACTTGACCTAGCATCTAAATAATTTGTGGTAAACCCAACTTGGTTGTTAATTACCACATGAATGGTTCCCCCATTTTTGTAGCCGTCTAACTGAGCCATTTGAATGACTTCATAAACAATTCCTTGTCCTGCTATGGCAGCATCACCATGAATTAAAATAGGAACTACTTTAGAATCATCTTTAAGATAGGTGTCTATTTTAGAACGGGTTATTCCTTCCACAATGGGGTCAACGGCTTCTAAGTGAGAAGGGTTAGGAGCCAACGTCATGTGTACTTTTTTTCCAGTAGTTGTTTCCCTTTCACAAGAATATCCCATGTGGTATTTCACATCTCCGTCAAAAAGCCCATCTTCTTCAAATTCTTTTCCTTCAAATTCGTTAAAAATATCTCTCGGGCTTTTATGAAATATATTACCCAAAATATTAAGTCTTCCTCTGTGAGCCATTCCAAAAATAAACTCCTCCACTCCAAGCTCTGCACCTTTCTCCACTAATACTTCCATTGCAGGAATAAGGGTTTCGCCTCCTTGTAATGAGAAACGTTTTTGACCGACAAATTTTTTGTGCAGATACTCTTCGAAGCTCACCGCTTCAACCAGTTTTTTAAGTATCAGCTTTTTGTCTTCTGCCGAATATTTAGGTTGATTATTGTTTTGATGTATTTTGTCTTTTATCCATTCCGTAATTGCCGGTGTACGCACATACATAAACTCCACACCGATTGTTCTGCAATACGATTCCTCCAAATGATGAACAATATCTTTTAAAGAAGCTGCTCCTATTCCGATAGTTGTCCCCGCCTGAAAAACAGTATCTAAATCCGATTTTTCCAAGCCGAAGTTTTCGATATCTAATGTTGGCGAATAGGTTCTTCTGGTCCTTACCGGGTTGGTTTTGGTAAATAGATGCCCTCTCGTTCTGTAGCCCTCAATGAGCTTCATCACCTTGAACTCTTTCTGAAAGTTTTCAGGGACTTCTCCCGTTGATTCAAAATTTTTTCTTGCAAACTCAAAGCCTTCGAAAAACCTTGCCCAGTCTTGGCTAACGGATGAAGGGTCTTTTAAATAATCGTTATAAAGTGCTTCTACTGCTGCACCATCTGCATTGCTGAGGTAAGAGTACTTATCCATCTTAATGTTTAAATTCAGAGTACTAAAGTAGCTATATTTTTGTAATGAAACATAGCTTTTGGTTAATATCTGCTAATGAAAAATTATACGGGATTGAAATTGAAAACTTATTTCACTTTTAAAACCCTTTTGCCTTTGCCAAACCACACTTTTTTGAGTTTATACTCAGTTTCAGGAAATTTTACCTCACTAGATGGAGTAAATATAATTTTTGACTGGCGTTTTAGGTTCATTTTTACTTCGGGTTCAATAACAACTTTTCCGCTTTGCACATTAATTTTTGCTTTGGGCTCAAGCTCTAAATAACTTCCATTTTTAAACACAAGAACAGATTCGTCTTCAATAATAATTTCAGCGTTTTCTTCTAACTTAATACTTGAGCCAGAAAGACAATACATTTTAGTTGGTGAGGTAAATAGTAGTTCTTTTTTGTACTCTTCAGGATTTGAGATTCTAGTGGGTGTTTTTCCTCTACTCAAAGTAACTTTTTTATCGGATTTAATATATAATGAATAACCATTTGAGCTCTCTATTTTTGGTAATAAAATGCTATCTGATTTCCAGTTTACATCTTGTTCAATGGCCGTATAATTAAAGTCAACTTTAATTTTTATTGACCCGTCAGGAAGGTTCTCAAGTAATTTGATTTGAATTCCATTTAACCATATTCTTCTATTGTTTTTAATCCAAGCTTGTGTTAAAGGGTTTTCTAAACTTACCAAAGTATACATTGGAAAAGGTGCTGGATTAGTTGAAATATTAAGGGTATTTTTTTCTTCAACGGTAAATGCATGACGCTTTCTTCCATGCATGGTAAGTTTATGTTCATCTACTCCATTTACTCTTTCTAAGTATTGAGGATATTCTTCTTTTCTAGCAATTTTTCCATCTTGATTAAAGTCAAATACTGCTCTTTCTTGGTCTTGTGAACCGGTTAACACGTTTTTATTTTTTTCCTTTTTAATAAATGGTTTGAGTTTGGTCCAGGAAACACATAAATTTTGAACTTCTTCATCAACCAATTCTATATCATAAAAACCATCTGCACAAATTGGGCGCAGATAATCTCCTTCTCCTCCATAAATTCCGTTTCCGGTTTTAGTGTTTTTATCTACTTGCAAATACATATAAATACCAGGCTGAGCATCTTCTGTACACTCTTCCTGATGCCACTGAAACTGGTCAAATCGACTATCGTTATTTTTAGTAGTTTGATGGTTTTCTATCCAAATCCACTGTTCAAATTCTGTCTCATCTAAATATGGTAATTTAACTCTAACTGCATCTCCGCTTGTAATAAAGTCTCTTAAAATAATTACTTGAGAGTTGGATGAGTTGCCATCAAAATCTGTATTAATTTCTTTACCGCTTGAAGCATTAAGTGCTCCAATCGTAAACTGTTTATTTTCGGGCTTCCAGTTCATTCTGTCTCTGTCCCAGGCGTTACAAGTTTCAAACGATGAATGCGCTCCGCCCATCATGCTCCATCCTCCTTGAGAAGGGATAAAATATCCGGCTCCGGCTCCCAATCCTCCACCGTTATGAAAATTGTTTCCTCCAAAAAGTAAGTGATTAAATTCATGCCTGAGAATACTAAACGGATGTAGTTTCCCTTCATTAAATTGTGAACGAGTATCTGATTGGTATCCAAATATTTTTCCAAAAGAACCGGGTGATGTGCTTCCTCCTGAGTTTCCCCATGTACTATAATTTCTCATGATTAACATCACATGGTCAAACGAAATAGGGTTGTCAGCTCCTTCTATTGATTCGCTTCCCGGCTGACGTTTTTTATTCCATAAATCAAAGTCTTCTGTTTTTAAATTATGGGCTGTTTTAAATTGAGGATAAGCATTTATCTTCTCTAAAATTTTATTACTTACATCATTAAAGTTTCCCAGCTTTACTTCACTTTCTTTCACCTTTATTAATTCATAAAAATGATCGCCTAAAACTTTAAATTGATTGAATGAACACTCTGCATAATAATCAGTGAGCATTGCTTTAGGATTATCAATCCAAACAGGCTCAAATAAATCATCTTTAAATTCAGGTAATTGATGAGGCTTCCAGTAATCTGAACCTTCAGGAAAAGGTTCTTTTTCCGGATGAACGTCATGTTCTATCTCTGCATAAATTACTAACACTCGTAGTGTTCCTTTTGTTGGCAAATACCAACCGTTTTCGGCTTTTAATTCTTGCGAAAAAGATTGAAAAGAAAAAACAAGTGAAAAAAAACAAAGCAAAAACTTCATGACCTAAAAATAAAAAAGGCTTCTCAAATGAGAAGCCTTTTAGTAAAAACTATTTGTTGTTATACAATTCCCTGGTCAATCATTGCGTCTGCAACTTTTACAAAACCTGCAATGTTTGCTCCTTTTACATAATCTACATATTTACCTTCTTTTCCATAGGCAACACATGATTCGTGTATCGATCTCATAATTTGATGAAGTTTTTCATCTACCTCTTCTCTTGTCCAAGAAAGTCTTAATGAGTTTTGAGACATTTCTAAACCTGAAGTTGCAACACCACCTGCATTAGAAGCTTTTCCGGGAGAGAATAAAATTTTAGCTTTTTGGAATTCAGTAATTGCTTCAGGAGTGGACGGCATATTAGCGCCTTCAGCAACACAAATACAGCCATTCTTTAGCAACATTTTTGCCTCTTTTCCGTCTAACTCATTTTGAGTAGCACATGGTAAAGCAATATCAACTTTTACCTCCCAAGGTCTTTTTCCTTTAATGAATTTAGCTGATTTAAATTTCTTAGCATACTCTTCTATTCTTCCTCTTTTTACATTTTTTAGTTCCATTAAGAATGCTAATTTCTTAGCATCTATTCCGTCTTTGTCATAAATATAACCACCGGAATCAGAAGCTGTAACTACTTTTGCGCCTAATTGTGTTGCTTTCTCAATAGCGTATTGAGCTACGTTACCAGAACCAGAAACTGCTACTATCTTTCCTTTGAATGAATTTTTCTGTGTTTTTAACATTTCTTCGGCAAAGTAAACTGTTCCGTACCCTGTGGCTTCAGGTCTGATTAATGAGCCTCCCCAGTTTCTTCCTTTTCCGGTTAATACTCCCGTAAACTCATTTCTTAGTCTTTTGTATTGACCAAACATATATCCAATTTCTCTACCTCCAACACCAATATCTCCGGCAGGCACATCCGTATCTGCACCAATATGACGAGATAACTCACTCATAAATGATTGACAAAACTTCATCACTTCATTGTCAGATTTTCCTTTCGGGTCGAAGTCTGAGCCTCCTTTACCACCACCCATAGGCAAAGTAGTTAAGGAGTTTTTAAATATTTGTTCGAAACCTAAAAACTTAAGAATAGACAAATTAACGGAAGGGTGAAATCTTAATCCCCCTTTGTAAGGCCCAATAGCTGAGTTAAACTCTACTCTAAAGCCTCTGTTTACCTGAACATTTCCTTTGTCATCCATCCATGGAACTCTAAAAATAATTGTTCTTTCAGGCTCAACAATTCTTTCTAATATTTTGGCGTCACTGTACTTTTTATTAGTCTGCATAAAAGGTATCACCACTTCTGCAACTTCGTGAACTGCCTGTAAAAACTCAGGCTCATGACCGTTTTTGGCTTTTACTTTAGCCATAAATTCGTTAATCTGAGTTTGATGCTTATTTGCCATTTTAATAATTAAATTAGTTAAACATTTGTAGAAGGCAAATGTATGTAAAAAAAGAAAGTAGCAAATAGATTTGGAAAAATGTTAACATAAAAACTCCCTGAAAAAACAAGATTTATTTTCATTAATGACTAAAATCATATCTTAGAGCAAAATTACGATTATGAAAAGCAAACATTTTGTCTTAACGCTTGTTTTTATTGCAGGTTTATTTATTACTAATATAAATGCTCAAAAAGTATATAAAGTAAAATATGAGTCACAAGCGGACATTAAAGTATATGTGGTAAATTATGAGAGTCAGGCGGACTTAAAAGTTTATCATGTAAAATATGAAAGCCAGGCAAAAAAAGACGGATTGTGGTATTCTGTAGATTATGAAAGTCAAGCTGATTACAAAGTATATTTTGTAAACTACGAAAGCCAAGCTGATTTAAAAATTTACTATGTTGACTATGAAAGTCAGGCGGGTTGGAGAAACAAACAGAAAGCTCATTTATTAAAATTTTAGTTTTTGGAAGAAGTCGTTTTAGTTGATGAAAAAGATAACGAACTTGGGTTAATGGAAAAAATGGAAGCCCATCAAAAAGGGCTTTTACACAGAGCTTTTTCTGTTTTCGTTTTTAACTCAAGCGGTGAGCTACTGCTTCAAAAAAGAGCGGCTTCAAAGTATCATTCGGGAGGTCTGTGGACAAACACTTGTTGCAGCCATCCCAGAAAAGGAGAAACAGCTTTAGAGGCTGCTAACAGAAGACTTAAAGAAGAAATGGGAATGGGTTGTAAACTTGAAAAAGCTTTCCATTTCATCTATAAATCTGCTTTAGACAATGAGTTGATCGAACATGAATTGGATCATGTTTTTGTTGGATTTACAGATGATAAGCCCGTTTTAAATTCAGATGAAGCCGAAGATTTTAAATTCATTTCTTTAGAAAGATTAACTCAAGAAATAAAATTATCCCCTGATAACTATACCATCTGGTTAAAAACCTGCTTGCCTCAGGTTGAACAATATCTTCAAAAAACTGTTTAACAGTTTTGTCGAAGAATGCACCCAGTATCTATATTTTGGTTTAGAAGAGATTTACGTTTAAACGATAATGCAGCACTATACCATGCACTAAAAAACTCCAAAAGCGTACTTCCTGTTTTCATTTTCGACACTGAAATTTTAAATGATCTTGAGGATAAAAATGATAAACGAGTTTCATTCATTCATGATACAATCAAAAGCTTAAAAATTGAACTAGAAAATTTAGGTAGCTCACTTTATGTATTGAACTCTACTCCAATTGAAGCTTTTAAAAAACTTTGTGAAGAATTTTCGGAAATTAAAGCAGTTTACACTAATCATGACTATGAACCTTATGCTATTGGAAGAGATACTGAAGTAACACGCTTTTTAAAAGAAAAAAATATAAGCTTCCATAGCTTTAAGGACCAGGTGATTTTTGAGAAAGAGGAAATTGTAAAGCCTGATGGTTCTCCTTATATAGTTTATACTCCTTACTCAAAAAAGTGGAAAGAGAAGCTGGATGATTTTTATTTAAAATCCTATCCTACAGAAAAATATTTCACATCTCTTTTTCAAACAAACCCGTTTTATTTTCCAACCATAGAAGAAATTGGTTTTAAGAAAAGTAATTACGACATAGCCGATAAAACACCTGATTTAGCTGTTATAAAAAACTACCATAAAACCAGAGATATTCCTGCAATCAATGGAACTTCTAAGCTAAGTGTTCATTTAAGGTTTGGCACAATTTCGATTAGAGAATTAGTAAAAATTGCTTTAGTGCAAAATGAAAAATATTTAAACGAGCTGATATGGAGAGAGTTTTACATGCAAATATTATGGCACTTTCCGCATGTAGTTAATCAATCTTTTAGAAAAGAATACGACCTAATAGAATGGCGAAATAATGAGGGAGAATTTGAAAAGTGGTGCGATGGCAAAACAGGCTACCCTATTGTAGATGCAGGCATGAGAGAATTAAACCAAAACGGCTGGATGCACAACAGAGTGAGAATGATTGTTGCCAGTTTTTTAACCAAACATCTTTTGATAGACTGGCGCTGGGGTGAAGCCTATTTTGCAAAAAAATTATTGGACTTTGAGTTGTCGTCTAATAACGGAAGTTGGCAATGGTGTGCCGGAACGGGCTGTGATGCCTCACCTTATTTTAGAGTTTTTAACCCCTATATACAGACCGAAAAGTTTGATAAAGACAGAGCCTATATACAAAAATGGGTGCCCGAATACCAAGACCCTTTTGCCTATCCTGAGCCAATGGTAGAACATTCTTTTGCCAGAAAAAGAGCCATTGAAATTTATCAAAAAGCATTGAAATAAATTTCATTTCTACATTTGTGTAATGAATTTACCCTCTAGCTTTTTAGAAAACTTATCCGAAGTAATTCCTGCTTTAGAAATTAGTGAGTATGTAAATACTTTAAACGAAGAAGTTCCAACTAGCATAAGAATAAACCCAAACAAAAAAATAAACACCCAAGAACTAGAAAAAGTAAAGTGGTGTGAGTTGGGTTATTATTTACCCGAAAGAAAAAAGTTCACTTTCGACCCGCTGTTCCATGCCGGAGCATACTATGTTCAGGAAGCGGGAAGTATGTTAATTGAACAAGCCTTTTTGCAGCTTACTAATTTAAACTCTCCTTTAAAAGTGCTGGATTTATGTGCTGCTCCTGGCGGAAAGTCCACACACATTTTATCATTAATAAATGATGAAAGTATATTGGTAAGCAATGAAGTTATTGGTTCAAGGGTTTCTACTTTACAGCAAAATATCATAAAGTGGGGAAGCGCAAATTGCATTATTACACAAAACGACCCTAAAGATTATAGCGGCTTTTCAGAAAAATTTGATGTAGTGGTAATTGATGCTCCCTGTTCAGGAGAAGGAATGTTTAGAAAACATAGTCATGCCATTGACGAATGGAGCGAAGATAATGTAAATTTATGTAGCTCAAGGCAACAACGCATATTGCATAATGCCTGGAATTGCCTAAAAGAAAACGGACTTTTAATTTACAGCACCTGTACCTACAACTTAAAAGAAAATGAAGAAAATATTTTTGAGTTTTTGGAGGAAAGAAAAGGAGAAAGTTTAAAGTTAAATCTTCCTCCTGCTTGGAACGTGCATGAAACAATTCATAAAGAAGTTTATGGGTATAGAATGATGCCTCACAAAACAAAATCAGAAGGCTTTTTTATGAGTTGTATTCAAAAAAAAGAGCCTAGTGAAAGTAACTCAAACAAATCAAAAAAGAGTTTTGTGAAATCCCATTTTGAATGGAAACAATACATAAAAAATGCTGAAAAGTATGAAGGAGTTGACTTTAAAAATAAGCAGTTCATTTTTTTTAACGATCAGATTAGTTTTTTAACTAATTGTTTACTTCAGCTCAATGTAAAACATTTTGGCGTTGAAATTGGCGAATTAAAAGGTAAAGATTTTATTCCCTCTATTTCGTTAGCTCTTTCTAACCCCCTTGACAAAAATGCTTTTGACATTTATGAAGCAAATGAAGAAGAAGCACTATCTTTTTTGAGAAAAGAAAACATCTCTCCAAAATCAAAACAAAAAGGATATGAATTAGTTTGTTATGAAAATCAACCGCTTGGGTTTATTAAAAACCTTATTAGTAGAACTAACAACCTTTATCCAAAGGGATGGAGGGTCCTTTCTAATAAAATTTAACAGCACTTCCCTTTCCAAATGGATTGGGAGAAGCAAACCTTATAGCCACCTCTACCCCCCCTTTTGCTTGAGTTGCCTTGTTTAAATTTGATGTGTTTATATCGTAAGCAAACCCAAAACTATACTGCTGATATTCAACTAACAATTTTAAAACAACTGCATCTTTAGTTCTCAAAAATGTTCCAAAAGAGATTGCGGCACCTTTTAATAATCCGGTATAATGAGATTCGCCCTGCAGTAAATATCTAAAATAAGTTCCTGTTAAAACTTCCCGTTGTTTCCCTTGTTGATTAAAGTAAATACCCGGAAGAAAAGTAAAATTAGAATTCTTCACTCCAAATTGCCCATTAAAAAAAGCTGTATATCTTCTACCCAATTTTTCTTTTGGGTCATTAACAAAGCTATACTTAGGTTTATTAATATGATAAGTAGCCACTCCCATATTAATATTTACTTTATCATTTGCTGTAATATATCTTTCGTTTGATTTATAAGTATATACAACCCCTGCTCCTAAATCAAAAAAGTTAAAGCTTTTTGTTGATACATTTTCATTGCTTGAAAAAGAACTATTATATCCCACTCCTGTTTCATATTGTGTTCCCCACTTTATATTATCAATGCTCATGCTACGATTAGCAAATCCAGGCTGTATTGCTACACCCAAAGTTTGTTTCTCCTCTATTTTAATGTGATAAGCAATATTTATATTACAGCTAGTTGTTCCCATTTTACTATCTCCTGCTTTATCAGAAAAAAGACCTAAGCCCATTGCCCAAAACCCGTTTGATGTTAATTGCTTTTTCGGAGAAGTTAATCTCTGGTCGTAGCTTGCGTATATCGTTTTATATGGAGAACTGATGCTCCGCCATTGATTTTTATATGCGATAGTTAACTGGTTGTTAAAATTTGCCCCTGATAACGCAGGGTTTAAGTTTATTGGTGTAAATGACATTTGACTAAAGTGTATATCTTGTGCTATAAGCTTTAACGTGTAAAAGTTAACACTTAATATCATTAGGATTTTAAACAGTCTATAATTCCTGATTTGAATTATTTTAAAGCCTCTTTTCATACTTTTCTTTTTAATAAACTTTTAATATTATCTGAATAAAGAAATATTGCCCTTTAAACTTATTTCTTGATTATTCTGTAAAATACCCTCAAAATAAAATACATATACACCACTATTCAATCGCTGTGATTTATATGTCCCATCCCAACATTGATTTTTATCGTTTGTTTGAAACACGTTGTTTCCCCAGCGGTCGTAAACACTTAAAGTCATAGAAGCAATACATTCACTGCCAAATACACACAGTTTATCATTAACTCCATCTCCGTTTGGGCTTATTCCTGTTGGAATAAATATTTTTTCAGTATTACAATTTAAGTCCAAAACATAGACTGTTACACAAGCAGTATCGCTGCATTGTTTTGAGTTATTGATATTAGTACCCACAACGCAATAAGTAGCCGTTTCTTCCGGACTAACCACTATGCTTTGAGTTGACCCATTATTACTCCAGAAATAATTATTTGCACCATATGCATTCAGAGTAATAAAATCTCCTATATAAATACTATCCATTTTAGGAGTAATATATACGCTTGGTGTAGGAATAACAACCAAAGACGTTACCACAATACTATCACACCCGTTTATGCTTCCTCCACTAATAGTATCAGAAAAGGTTTGGTTAGAGTAATACCAAACTCCATTATAAAAAAGGCTGTCACAGCTTACCAATTCTTTTGTATTTACATTTGAGTTATTGACGACAAGAGTAATGGTTGATGTACTATCGCATCCATTTTGTCCTAAAAAAGTTTGCGAATAAACTCCTGATATTTGTTGTGCTATCCCGTGTATTACTAAAGGAAGTTGACTAGGGCACACTGTTATCATTTGACTTGTTTTTTGACTATTATTTATTATTAAATTGGTTATGACTATACTGTCACAGCCTCCACTTGTAGCCCCATAAATAGTATCTCTTACAGTTTGTGAAGTATAATACCATTTGCCATTTACTTGGGCACTATCACAATATGCAGGTGGGTTTAAAATATTTGTAACAGAAGGCAAAACAAAAACAGTTATATATGTAGTATCTGCCACTGAACAACCGCAATTAGAGGAAGCAATAACATAATAAGTAGTTGTACTGGTTGGTGACACTTTAATCGTAGAGTCCGTAGAGCCTGTACTCCATAAATATGAATCCCCTCCCAATGCAATAAGAGCTATACTATCTCCCTTACAAATGGTATCTATTGAAGCAGTAATATCTCCCTGAAGTGTAAGATTAAATTTTAAAAGTGCTGTTTCTGTATTTGTTATAGGTATTAAAGGGATTGAAAGTGTTTTATTGCATGGAGAAGTATTAAGACTATCTGTATTGCTTTTAAATGTTGTATAAACAGATTTTTCTTGAAATACCCTGATAATTTTATCCTTAAAATTTGCATAACCTCCTACTCCCGGACATATTTTATTTCCACATAAGTAATTCCCTTGTTCATCATACTTTCCCACAAAATCCATGTAGAGTGGTCCACAAAGTGATAAAGCTGCGACAGAAGGTCCAGGGTCAATGTCAATTGAGCTTCCACCAACAGAAACTTCTCCCCATATCAAAATGTTATTTTCCTTTGATATTGTTACGGACCTTAGCCTCACAGAGCCACTATGTTTTATCGCTTTCACCCATAGTAAGCTACCGTCAATATTGGCATACTTTCCAAAAAAACCATTATGATTATTTCCTGTACTAGACATATTAAATATTCCTACACCCGGGTCAAAATCTACTGTTCCATAAAAACTACCTGATATTATAGGGGTATCTGAAGAGTCTAGACTAATACTCAATGCCATATCGCTAGTATTTGGACCGGACCCAATGCTGTGTGCCCACAAATAATTACCATTTGTTGAGTACTTTGCAAAAAATATATCCACCGCTGTTCCGGATGCAGTTAATGAATTCACAGCTACTCCCGGATTAAAATCTACTGTTCCAGCATATGCTCCTGCAATAAAAGCATCTCCATTTTTAGCCTGTTCAACACTATACATAAATTCACTTCCGGGACCATCCATTACATTAACCCATAATAAGTTTAATGAGCTATTTAGTTTTACTAGATACATTCCTGCATTTGAACTTGATTGTTGATTTAAGCCTGAACTAGGATCAAAATCAATATTTCCCGCAAAATATCCCCCAATTAAAATATTTCCTGATATCGACTTTGATATTGAAAATGGATAATTAGAGCAATTTCCTGAAATACCACTAAAATTAGCTCCGGCCAAAAAATTTCCATTATAATCATATTTTGCAATAAAAGTTTCCTGAAAACTAAAACTACTGTTATTAAGTAAAAATGTTCCCGAACCAGGGTCTAAGTCAATACTACTACTTTGAAAATATCCTGTCAAAAAAACAGTATTAGAAATAGTATCTGTAGTCAATCCTATTCCTGATTCACTGCTGGAACTTCCCCCTAAAGAAAAACCCCATATTAAATTTCCTGATTTATCATATTTTACTAAAAAAACGTCTTCATTAAATGAGCCTGTTGCTGTTAAATTATACACCCCAGTACTGGGATCAATATCCATCACACCATCAAACTTTCCCGTAATGTAGATATTCTCATATTGGTCTACGGCTATAGAAGTAATAATTTGATTTCCGGGTCCATGCAACACATCTGCCCAATCTAACTTCATTTGAGCCCTTATTATGTTACTTATAAAAAGCAACATTATTAAAAAGTAAAAATAACTTGTTTTTATTGCTTTCATGCTTTAAAATTTTACGAGATAAAGCTAAAGCCATTTAGAATTGTAAATAAACAAGTTTTATTAAAAAAATTAAGTTTAAGTTTTATTATAAATAGATTTATATATTTGATTGATAATTATTTATAATTATATTAAATTAAGTCCATGAATGATTTAAATGAGTTAGTATTTTCTCTTTCGGCAAAAGAAAAAAATTATATCAGTAAACAATTCTCAAATAAGAATGGTAAAATGAAACGTCTTTTCATTTTGCTATGCAAGGAAAAGGCTATCCAAAAGAAGCAACAAGGTGTACCGGAAATTCGTTTTTTATTGTATCGTTTTATCCTGACACAACTTACCAGATTATATTCATCATCTCACGCTTTTACCAGTTTAAAAAATGCTATCATAAAAATTGATTTATTGCTAAATAGAAATCTTATTCATCAAGCTAAAAAACTATTAAAAAAAGCAAAAAAAATTGCACAAAAACATGAGCTTTTTTATGATGAAATGATTCTTCTTGACATGGAATCACAAGTAAATATCAGGTTAGGGTTATTTTCAAAAAACAAAGATGTAGCCATACAAAAACAAAAGCTGATAAAGATAGAATCTGAAGTTCAACAACTAAATGATATAACATTACAGCTTTATGATATAATTATAGAAAAAGGCGGCTACATTGACGGTTCTTCAAAAAGTAAAATAAACTCACTTTTGCAGCTAGAGTTAAATAAAGCTCTTCAAGATTTTAATTCTGAAAAATCACGTCAATTATTTCTTTATGCTAAATCTTTTGCTTATTGGCTAATAAAAGAAATGGATGAAAGTTTTAACTCAAGACTTACTTTAGTTCAACTAATAAAGAAACATAAACCTTTCGTTGAAAACAACCCTAATATCTATCTCTCAGCTCTACAAAATTTAGCGAATGAACTTTATGAATACGACAAATTAAAAGACATTAATAAAGAATTTAAATACTTATTTAAAAAATATGAGCATTCCTATTTTAAACATACTGCTGATTTGGCAAAAGAATGCTACATTACAAATTATCTAACAGAAATTATTTTATCAGGAAAAAAGGATATATTAAAAAAAGGATGTCTGGAATTACAAATAGAACATAATATTAGAACTAAATCACTTACTATTTTTTCACAGCACGAAATTTGGTTTAAACTGGCTGTCATGTTTTTTTATTTAGGCAACTTTAAGGAATCACTTTACTACCAATATAAAGTGTTAAGCGAAGAATCTTTACGGCTTGACATTTCAGTATCTAACAGGCTTTTAGGAATTCTTATTCATCTTATTCAAGGAAATTTTGAATTAGTTGAATCACAAGTAAGGTCTGCTAGAAGATATTTTAAAAATAACCACATTTTTAATCACCTTGAAAAATTTATCCTTTCAAAAGCTCTTAATGTTTCGCAAAAAATTGATAGAAAAAAAGTATCTTCAACAATACTTTCACACATACAAAGCTATATCACTGCTGAAATAAAAAGCAACTCTAATTCCCTTTTGTTTATTAATCCCATTTTATGGAAAAAATATAACCTTGTTAGTTAACATTACTTTTCTGATTTTCTAAAATCTGGGTTAAACATAAAAGCAAGTTGTGCATGCCATTTTCCAAGTGAGCTTACCTGCTGATGAAGCATACCTAGCTGTAGGCTTGTTGTTTTAGACAACTGATACCCTAGCGCTGCATAAAACCTATTTCTATCAAAAAAATCAGGAGAATTGTTGATGAATATTTCGTCATAAAGTGACAGAAAAAAAGTTCCCTTTTCCAGTTCAAAATTATTGAGCGGAACTAAGGTTAAAAGTCGGTATCTAAAACGGGTTCTGAATTTATCGTTTATCCATCTCTGTTCAAATCGGTAACGATGTTCAAAAACAGCTCTGCCAATATTGTTCTTTTGAATGTGCTGTTGCCAAATTCTATGCTCTACCACATCCGGCTCAAAATCAGATGGTATGAAATGATAGTTTGGAATATATGCATACCCTGCTGAGAGCATTGCTCTATCGGTTAAGTGATAATTTAAGCCCGTTCTTATTAAAATTTGTTCCGGTTTATCAGCAGAAATAGTGTAGCTTCTATATTGAATTTCTGAATGAATACTCCATTTATCAGATAATCTATTCTGACCAAAATACATTAGCCAGTTGCCCACTTCATCGTTTTGAGAAAAACAAAGAAGCGGCAACCAGATAAATAATATTAAAAAAAGAATTGCTTTATAAAAACTCCACTAGGTCTCCAAAATGGGAAAACTTTCTCGATGAAATTTTTATTTTTCCTTCTTTTTCCAAGTCTGATAAAATAATGCTTTTAGCTTTTATTTCTTCTATAGAATGCTCAATATTAGCTATAGCTACCTCTTCTACTTCAGCACTTCCTTTTTTAGTCTCAACGGCAGAAATAGCAGGTTTTATTTTACTTAGAAGAGCTGTGATATTTCCCATTTCAACTTTTTGGCAAGCTGCAGTTACAGCACCGCATTTCGTATGCCCCATTACCACAACTATTTTTGAGCCGGCTACTCCGCAAGCATATTCAATTGAGCCTAATATATCTTCGTTTACGATATTCCCTGCCACTCTTACACTAAATAAATCACCTATTCCCTGATCAAATACAACTTCAGCCGGAACCCTTGAGTCAATACAGCTTAAAACTGCGGCAAAAGGGTATTGTCCATCACTGGTTTCCTGAACTAAGTCCAGTAAGTTTCTTTGCATTTTTAAACTATTTACAAATCGCTTATTCCCTTCTTTTAATACATCAAGAGCTTGGTCAGGCGTTAAGTTTTGTTGAAATTCTTTTGTATGTGTTTTCATGTTTTAATTTTTTATTGATTTTGAAAATATTTCTTGAAAGCTTTGAGGATTTTCAAAAATACCTCTTTCAGAAATTAGTTTTATGTTAATGTTTCTATTTTTTGCTTTTACAGAAAAGTCATCTAAAATTTCTTGCACATCATAATCTAGATTGAAGGTTTTTGTTACGTCCAACTCCAAGAATGTTCCTTCAGGGATATTATCCAACTCTCTGGATATTGCCCCTTTATTTAAAAAAGTAACTTCTTCTGCTAAAGTCATTTTTATTTTTTTATTGCCGGGCTCTTTGCTTTCAATATGCAAAAAGTGTGAGTTCTTATAACTATTAATTAATATAACTATAAGTGCCACAGCAAACCCAAGCGCAATACCTATTAGTAAATCAGAAAAAACAATAGCGACAACAGTCACAATAAAAGGAATAAACTGCATTTTTCCATGCCTATACATTTGCATAAATAGCTTAGGATTAGCTAACTTATAACCGATTATTAAAAGTACGGCCGCCAACACTCCAAGAGGTATTAAGTTAAGAAACTTAGGAATAAACATAACACTCAAAACAAGTAAGAAACCATGTAATATGGCAGATAATTTTGTTTTTCCACCACTCATAATATTTGCTGAGCTTCTCACAATTACCTGTGTAATAGGAATACCACCTATTAATCCGGAAATAGTATTTCCGACTCCTTGAGCTATTAACTCTCGGTTAGTGGGTGTTACTCTTTTTTCAGGATCAAGTTTATCTGTAGCCTCCACACATAGTAAAGTTTCTAAACTTGCAACAATTGCAATAGTAATTGCGACAATATAAACTTCCGTATTTGCAAGTTGAGAAAAATCAGGAGTAGTGAACTGACCTAAAAAAGAATCTATTCCTTCAGGAACAGGAACTTTAACCAGATGTTGGGGGCTAATACTTAAAAACGAAGTTTTGCTTCCAATAAAAACCTGATATAAAACACCTACAATTACGGCTGCCAAGGGGCCGGGAAACATTTTAAAAAACTTATGTTTTTTTGATAAAACTTTCTCCCAAAGCAATAAAATAAAAAGTGATACTGCCGTAATTAAAATTACTCCCGGAGAAATGTAGTCAGTCATCTTAAACAACTCTGAAATTGTGTTTTCTCCATCTCGTTGGAAAAAATCCATGTCTCCCTCATAATCGGCATCATAACCAAATGCATGAGGTATTTGTTTTAAAAAAATAATTATTCCTATGGCAGACAACATTCCCTTAATGACAGATGTTGGAAAATAGTATCCTATTATGCCTGCTTTAAGCAAACCCATAATAATTTGTATTACTCCTGCAAAAACCACTGCAAGTAAAAAGATTTCATAGCTTCCTAATTCTGTAATTGCGTTTAAAACAATTACTGCTAAACCGGCTGCCGGACCGCTTACTCCTACTGATGATCCTGAAATTGCCCCAACAACTATTCCGCCTACCACACCGGCAATAATTCCTGAAAATAATGGAGCACCACTTGCCAAAGCAATTCCTAAGCATAAGGGTAAGGCAACAAAAAATACAACTAAACTGGCAGGCAAATCTTGCCTAACAGACTTAAATAAATTCATAATGATTAAGTTTATTAATTACTAAAATTTGATTGAAAATGTAATTAACAAACCTGTTCGGGAGGTGGAGTTGGAATTTTATCACTAAAATGACTGGTTTTATACTCAACCCTTAGTGATGATGATAAATAAGATATTATTTGAAAAAACTCAATGGTATTTGTTCTGCAAATAGAATGCTCTTCTTCTAAGTTGTTTATTTTAGAGGATGAATGGTTTTCTTCTTCCGAAAGAGGAACTTGGGTGGTACTATCAACAATTTCGGCCTTTTTGCACAACGAGCTATAATTATATATCACCAGTGGAGCTGCTGATATAGCAACTATCATGAATAAGGATAATATGCCTAAAAGACGTTTTTTCACCCTACAAATATAAAGTCATTATTGATAAATAATAACATCTTAACATTTTTTAATAGTACTTTTCGTCAAAACAACTTATATGTAATTAATGTTCAAAACATTATTTTTACCCAATGGAAATTCAGGTATTTTCTGACGAATATTTTATGAAAGAAGCCTTAAAAGAGGCTCAAAAAGCTTTTGAAAAAGATGAAGTTCCTATTGGCGCTGTTGTGGTTTGCCAAAATCAAATTATTGCGCGCTGCCATAATTTAACCGAACAGTTAAATGATGTAACGGCTCATGCAGAAATGCAAGCCATCACTGCTGCGGCAAATTATTTGGGTGGGAAATATTTAAATGAATGTGTGATTTATGTTACGCTTGAGCCTTGCATGATGTGTGGCGGAGCTTTGTTTTGGAGTAAACTGGGCAAATTGGTTTACGGTGCCAAAGACCCAAAAAACGGATTTACTTCTACCAATCAAAAAATTCTTCATCCAAAAACAAGAATAGTCGGAGGTGTATTAGAGGAAAATTCATTATCGCTTCTCCGTTCCTTTTTCAAATCAAAACGAAAATAGGCTCAAACCCACCATTCTTGAATTCCTAGTTGTAGGAATCCAGTTTTATCACTACTTTTACTTTTCAAAACCAATGCCTTATGACTCCGTCAGACGAACTGTTTAATTTAATCCAATCTCTCACAAAATCTGAAAAAAGGTATTTTAAACTTGCTTCCACCCTTCAAAGTGGTTCAAAAAACTATATCAAACTTTTTGATGCTATACTAGAGCAAGAGGAATATAATGAAGAAGAAATAAAAAAGAAGTTTAAAAACTCTACCTTCATTAAACACCTGCCTTCAGAAAAAACACATCTATATAATCTTATTCTAAAAAGTTTGCGGGCTTTTTATGCCGACAGAAGCGCTTCTTCCCAACTTCAAGAACAATTAAAAAACATAGAAATTTTATACAGTAAAGCGCTTTACAAAGAGTGTAGTAAATTCATTAAGCGAGCTAAAAAACTGGCGTATCAACATGAAAAGTATTACTATTTATTAGAGCTTATTAACTGGGAAAAAGTAATTATTGAAGAAGAATATTTGAGCGGAAAGTTTGACAAAAACCTGAATGAATTAGTAAAAGAGGAAGAAGAATGTATTGCCAAACTTAGAAATTTAGCAGAATATCAAGTTTTATATTCTAAAATTAATTTCGTTTTTAGGACAGGCGGATATATTAGAAATGATGAACAAGAAAGCATTGTAGATGAAATTGCCAATTATCATTTAATTATTGGTAAAAACACTGCTATTTCAGTTAAAGCTACTACTGCTTGCTATTATATAAAAGCCATGTGTGCCATTACAAAAAACGACATGGCTGATGCCGAAACTAATCTTAGAAAAGTAATTACCGTTTTTGATAAAAATCCGGATATCATTAAAGAGGTTCCAAAGCGGTATATCAAAACACTTAACTATTTGTTTAGGATAAACCTTGGTAAAAACAACTTCAAACAATGCTTTGAAATCATTGACAAGCTTGAGGCAATGGCTAAAAAACCGGATTTCAAGAGTGTAGATTTACAAGTAATGTTCTTCTCCTTTATTTCATTTTCTAAAATGTTAGTTTATGAAGCCATTGGAAAGTTTGATAAAGCCATTGAAATGATTGAGCCTATTATGCAAGGCATTGAAGAGTTTGGAAACAAGATAAATAAAGAAGAAAAAACGATTTTCTTTTACAACTTTTCTACTAATTACCTATGTCATGGTGATTTGAAAAAAGCCTTACACTGGATAAACGAAGTGCTCAATGACCCTAATATTGGCTTAAGAAAAGACGTTTACACTTTTGCCAGAATTGTCAATTTACTTATCCATTTTGAGTTAGGTAATCATGATTTATTAGAATATGAAATTCCTGCAACAGAGCGATTTATAAAAAAGGCAAAACGAAATTACAAAGTTGAAACTATCATTCTAAAAAACCTTAAAAAGCTTTCCAGTATTCGGTACCGAAACAACCAGCAGGCTATTTTAACGGAGTTTAAAAAACAACTCACCGAAGCATTTAAAGACCCTTACGAAAATGCCACCAACAAATACTTTGACATTATGATGTGGGTAGATAGCAAGCTTCAACGCAAATCATTTACCGAACTTATTCAAGAATCTATGAAAGAAGATAAAGTTGAAATGTTGGAGGTGTAAGCTTATGCGTTTTCTACTTTTATTCATAGCTTATTCCTCTAGTTTAAGTTTATACTCTCAGTATGAAATCTCAAGAACTTTTCTTAGAGACGATTTTGGTGGTTGGCATTCTATAGTTGAAATTTCGGAAATTATTCATTTATCTAAATTAAATAAAACTAAAAAACTAGAGATCCTAATTAATGAGACAACTAAAAAATCAAAAAATGTTGTTTCATATCCTCCTGGTTTTAAGGAGAAAACAAGGTTTTTATGTGAGTTTACTTCGGATACTACGGTTTCAGTTCTCAAAGAATACGAAGGGAGAGGTAGGTGTTATAAGTCAGGCTATAATTTTTTAATTATAAATAATGTTTTCACTCTTAATTCAGTTTTTATTCCTGAAGAAGATAGCTTGTGTTTTAAATGCAATTATGAAGATTTACACAAAGATTTTCTACAGTATCCTTTCGATTCTATTCACTACAAAACAATTGGCGACACAACAGTTTTAACCGTTAAACAACTTCATTCAAAAAACCTTACAGATAAAAATAGGGTTTATGATTATAGTAGCATTGAGCAATTTTACTTTTTAAATGATTCAGTTATTAAAATAGTAAGACCTTTTTCTTTAAGTATTAATTATAGCTGTTCAGGAGACACTTTGATTACTAAATACATTAGTGAAAATCAAATTGATATCAAAAACAAAGTTGTTAGAATTGAGCAAAAAAACAACCACAAGTATTTAAAGCATATTTCTGTCTTTTCATATGGAGCATATTTTAGTTCCTCCCAAAAAAAGTATAAATGGAGTGAGGTTTTTGAGGAAAATAAAACCTTAGTTTATAAGCTCAATAAAGTGGGTTTGCCCATAAATATTAGGGTAAAAAAAGATTGGCTTCTAAAAGGCTCTGACATTAAAGTAAATTATTACAGCCCATAAAAAAGCTCAGAAAAATTTCTGAGCTTTTTTGTGAGGTCCCGAGCGGATTCGAACCGCTGTAGAAGCTTTTGCAGAGCCTTGCCTAGCCGCTCGGCCACAGGACCTTTTTTCAATATTGGCGCAAATTTAATAAAATAGCTTTACATTCGGGCAAAATTAATCTGTTGAACAAAAAGCAACTTGTTACTTTTGGCTGTTGTCTAATCTTTTTAGGGCATTTTACCGCACTTTTAATTTATGCTTTCCCAAAACGATTTGTTCCGCATATCCTACAGTTTGTTACCTATGACTATGTTGTTCCGCAACATCATTATAACTTCAAAATATTTGCTCCGGAACCTCCCATGCACAATGAAATTTTTGCATTTAGAGAAGTTGAAGACGGCAATTCAAAAAAGTGGGTAAACCTAAACAGCTACTATATTTCGCTACACCAAAAAAATAGATTTGCCGGCTACCGAACCAAATTGGTTATTCATAAAATCAACTCCTGGGCAGCCTTTTATAGTTTATCAAAAGCTAAAAGTGATAAAGAATTTTATCAGTCTAGCGAATGCAAAACACTAAAAAAATATTTGCGGTTCGTCACTCAAAAAAATGAAGGAAAAATTGAGGTGGTTTACATAAAATGGCAAGTAAAAACAGGCGAAAAAGAAATTACACGATTCCCAATAATTGATTTGAATGATTGATAAATTTTTGACATCTATTCATGAGCAATCTTATTTTGATAGGCTAGTAAGGTTATTCGGAACATTTTTTTACCTCTCCTTAGGTTTGCAATTATCGCTAATGGTTGGTTCTGCAGAAGAATTATGGGGAAGTGATGCGGTAGTTTCTAAACAAGACTACTTTTTCACTTGGTACAATATATTTAGTTACGACTTTTTTAAGCAGCATCTTTGGTTCACCATTGGCTTTTATTATCTCATTATTTTGTTTGGTATTTTCAGTATTAAACCATGGGTAACGGCCGTTTTAAATACAGTATTTACTTACTCCTTCTTTTTTACTATAAATAGCTATACCAATGCCGGGCATCATTTGAGTATTCAGCTTTCTCTGTTTTTTCTTTTTATGCTTTGTTTTAGAATAAAAAAACACCCTTCTCAACTTGATTTCTTGTGGAATATTTTTTCTAACCTTGGCGTAAATGCAGGAAGAGTCTTAGTGTGTTTGCTCTATTTTATTGCTGCCGGATATAAACTTACCGGAGAAAACTGGCTAAGCGGAAATGCCTTTGAATATGTTATTCTAGTAGATGAATTTTCCCTGCCTTCTCTCCAATCATTTTTCTTAAATAATAAATGGATAATGATTATTGCTACTTACTTTGGGTTGACTTACCAAGTGCTTTTCCCTTTTGTAGTTTGGTTTAAAAAAATTAAAATTCCGCTGCTACTTGCCGGAGCATTTTTTCATCTCTCCATTATGTTTTTACATGGCTTACCGGGCTTTGGATTTGTAATGATATGCAGCTACCTTCTTTTTCTTTCTAACGACCAAGCAATATCATTAAGCGAAAAATTAGGTGTAAGCAGACTTTGGGTGAACTAAATACCAAAGAAATTCTTAAATTCGCATACCCTATTTCTATTTAAGGGTGATATTGAAAGTTGAACTATGGCGGAAGAAACAATTACAGTGAAAAGTGACTCTAAAAAAATAGCAAAAGACGAGTTTGTAAAAGTAATTTTAGAAGATTATAAACTGGCTAACATTAGCCGTGAGACATCTTTATTAGGAAGGCGTGAAGTACTAACCGGAAAAGCCAAATTTGGAATTTTTGGTGATGGAAAAGAAATTCCGCAAATAGCAATGGCGAAGCAATTCCAAAACGGTGATTTTCGTTCGGGCTACTATCGTGACCAAACTTTTATGATGGCGATTGAGCAGCTAACCGTTGAACAGTTTTTTGCACAATTATACGCACATACAGATGTAGATGCAGAGCCTTCTTCTGCAGGTCGTTCAATGAACGGACATTATGGAACAAGAAATTTAAATGAAGACGGTAGCTGGAAAAACTTAATGGAACAAAAAAACTCTTCGGCTGATATATCTCCTACTGCTTCACAAATGCCCAGACTATTAGGTTTAGCCCAAGCATCAAAAGTTTATCGTGAAAATAAATTGTTAAAAGACTTTACTAATTTTTCTAACAAAGGTAACGAAGTGGCTTTTGGAACAATTGGAGATTCCAGTACTTCCGAAGGACATTTTTGGGAAACCATAAATGCAGCAGGTGTTTTACAAGTTCCTATGGTTGTTTCTATTTGGGATGATGGGCATGGAATTTCTGTTCCAAAAAAATATCAAACCACTAAAGAAAATATTTCCGAAGTTTTAAAAGGATTTCAAAGAGAAAAAGGCAAAACAAACGGCTACGAAATTTTTAAAGTAAAAGCCTGGGATTATGCTTCACTTTGTAAAACGTATGAAGATGCCGTTGCCATTGCTCGTGAAGAACATTGTCCGGTAATAATTCATGTTGAGGAATGTACGCAACCTCAAGGCCACTCTACTTCAGGTTCACATGAAAGATATAAATCAAAAGAGCGATTAGCTTGGGAAGATGAGTTTGATTGTATCAGAAAAATGGGAGAATGGATTGTAGAAAAAGAAATTGCTACCGAAGAAGAACTAAAGGCCATTCAAGAAGAAGCAAAAAAGCATGTGCGTGACCAAAAGAAAGCCGCATGGACTGCTTTTATTGAGCCCATTAAAGCAGAAAGAAATGAAATGGTTCAGCTATTGAATGATTTGGCTAACGAAAGTGCAAATGCTGCTTTTATTACTCCGCTGGCTGAATCCATTGCAGGATTGACCGAACCATCAAGAAAAGATATTTTATCTGCAGGAAGAAAAGCCTTACGATTTGTGGTGAACGAAAGCTCTACTGCTAAAGAAAACCTTATCAATTATCTAAATCAAGCTAAAGCAGATAATTTTGACAGATATAGTTCACATCTCTACAGTGAAACAGAAAACTCTCCGTTAAACATTGAAGAAGTATTGCCTGAATATGACGAAAACGCTGAATTGGTAGACGGAAGAATTGTATTGAGAGATAACTTTGATTACATTTTACAAAACCGCCCTGAAGTATTAATCTTTGGAGAAGATTCAGGAAAAATTGGTGATGTAAATCAAGGACTGGAGGGTATGCAAGACAAATATGGAGAAATTAGAGTTTCAGACACCGGAATTCGTGAAGCCACCATATTAGGACAAGGTATTGGAATGAGCATGAGAGGTCTTAGACCAATTGCAGAAATTCAATACTTAGACTATTTACTTTACTGCCTTCAACTAATGAGCGATGATTTAGCTACCGTTCGATATAGAACCAAAGCAGGTCAAATGGCTCCGCTAATTATTCGTACCAGAGGACACCGTTTAGAAGGAATATGGCATTCCGGTTCACCAATGGGAATGATTATTAATGGAGTGAGAGGAATTCATGTGTGTGTGCCGAGAAATCAAACACAAGCTGCCGGTTTTTATAATACTTTATTGCAAGGAGATGACCCTGCGCTGATTATCGAACCATTAAATGCTTACCGAACAAAAGAACAACTTCCAACCAATATCGGAGAATTTAAAACTCCGCTTGGAATTCCTGAAATAGTTACCGAAGGAGAAGATTTAACTATTGTTTCTTATGGCTCTACCTGCAACATTTGTATTGAAGCTGTTAAAGATTTAAATGCAGTAGGAATTTATCCTGAGTTGATAGATGTAAGAACATTATTGCCTTTTGACATTAATCAAATGATTGCTGATTCGGTGAAAAAAACTTCTCGCCTTTTGATTGTGGATGAAGATGTAGAAGGCGGAGCAAGCGGATTTATCTTAAACGAAATTTTAGTAAAACAACAAGCTTACTACCATTTAGATAGTGAGCCCGTAACCTTAACCTCAAAAGACCACCGCCCTGCTTACGCATCTGATGGTGATTATTTTTCTAAGCCAAGCGCTGAAGATATTTTTGAAACCGCTTACAAAATAATGAACGAAGCTAACCCTGAGGCTTTTCCTGAAATTTATTCATGAAAAAAATTGTTGCATTCATATTAACCCTTGCCGTTTTAGCCGGATGCAACCCAACAAGATACGTAGCTCCATTAGAAGAAAAACAAGTGGCCGTTACCGCTAATTTAGGAGGTTCGTTAATTAACTATGGCGGCACGCCTATGCCTATTCCGTTAACCTCTGTTGGTGCCGGATACGGACTAAAAGAAAACCTTACGCTTTTTGGAAATGTACACACCACTTCACTAGCATTTGGTGTTTTTCAAACAGATATTGGCGCATTGTATAGCATTAAAAAACCCGACACCACCGGTTTTGGCTTATCTATTTCTCCTGTTATTAATTGGATGATAGATGGTTGGAACGGTAAAGGAAGAATTTATCCGCAAGTTGATTTTAACGGCTATTACCAATATCAAACGGGTGGCAATTTTGCTTATGGGGGAATAAGTTCTTGGGTAGAGCTGAACTCAACAAAAGCGCATGGAGAAACACAACAAACCATTTTGCTTCCTTCCTTATTTTTAGGGCATACGTTTGTAAAACCCAAAATGAATTATCAAATTGAATTAAGATACAATGGTTTTAACACCTCTAACGAAAAAATAGTAGTTGACTACATTGCTCCCGGAAACAACGGTGCGTTAGGGATTTATTTTGGCGTATATAAAAAGTTTTAATGAAAAAATTGATATACATATTCATTGCTTTTCTTTCTGCCTCTTGCTTAAGGCTCGATGATAATTTATTTAATGCCAACAACAGCATTGAAAGTTATCAGTTGGATAACTACACCGGAGAAGTTGATTTTAAATTA
>JAUHYR010000031.1 GCA_030426475.1 Bacteroidia bacterium | reverse complement strand
TAAACGCCAAGTTAATGACATGGCAAGTACTGGACTGGAATTTGCCCGCCATTAAGTTTTACCAAAAATATAAAGCAGAATTAGATGACGAATGGATTAACGGTAAACTACGATATGAAGATATTCAATCATTTACACCAACAAGTAACATTTCGTAATGGGTAAAGGAGACCAAAAATTTACAGTATATAAATTTGGTGGAGCTTCTGTAAAAGATGCAGCAGCAGTAAAAAACGTTGCCAAAATTTTAAAAAGAAACCAAACTAAGCCATTAGTTGTTGTTATTTCTGCCATGGGAAAAACTACCAATGCACTTGAAGAAATAGTTACCCTTACAAAAAAAGAAAAAGATATCACTCCTGCTCTTCAAAAAATAGTAGATTATCATTTAGCTATTATTACAACATTATTTAAACCCAATCACCTTATTTTTCAAACCTTTGAAAGACTAATTAATCAACTTACCATATCATCTGCCAAATTATCAAAAAATGAATATGATTTTTTTTACGATCAAATTGTAAGCTTTGGAGAAATAATTTCAACAACCATTATTTCTGAGTACTTGAATGAAGTAGGGATTAAAAACAATTATTTAGATGCTAGAGATTACATTATAACCGATGATAATTATAGAGAAGCAAAAGTGAATTGGAAAAAATCGAAAGAATTAATTTCGAAGATATCCAATAAAAAAGGTCTATACATTACTCAAGGATTTATAGGAAAAAGCAGCAGAAAAAAAACTACTACTTTGGGCAGAGAGGGTTCTGATTTTACGGCCGCTATATTTGCTTATTGTTTAAATGCAAAGGAAGTGATGATATGGAAAGATGTGCCCGGAATGTTAAACGCAGATCCAAAGTGGTTTGACAAACCGTCTATTTTAAAAAACATATCATACTACGAAGCGGTGGAATTGGCCTACTATGGAGCAACGGTTATTCATCCAAAAACCATCAAACCACTTCAAAATAAAAATATTACGCTATATGTTAAATCCTTTTTAAAACCAAGCTTAAGAGGAACTCTTATTAATAACAATACTTCAAAAGATTCACTAATTCCATCTTTCATTTTTAAGGTAAATCAAATTCTAATTTCGATTTCTGCAAAAGACTATTCATTTATTGTTGAAGACAATTTAAGTGACATATTTAAATTATTTGCAAATCTTAATGTCAAAATAAACTTAATGCAAAATTCTGCCATTAGCTTTTCTGTTTGTTGCGATAACGATAAAAGTAAAATTACTCCTCTATTAAAAAAGCTAACTAAACAATATAAAATACTATATAACACAGATGTAGAGCTAGTTACTGTTCGTCATTTTGACACCAAAACGATTTCCAGAGTAACTAAAAACAAAAATGTTTTGTTGCAGCAAAAAAGTAGAACTACTGCCAGAATGGTAATGAAAGATAAAGTTTAATTTATGGAAAAATACAACATAGGTATTGTTTTAAGTGGTGGTGGTGCAAGAGGGTTTGCGCATCTTGGTATTCTGCAAGCATTAAAAGAAAGAGGAATTGAAGCCGACATATATTCGGGAGTAAGTGCAGGAGCAATTATTTCAGCATTTATCGCAAATGGTAAGTCTCCTAAAGAAACACATAAAATATTAAAGGAGTATGATTTATTTGAATACAGCAATATTCAGTTAACCACAAAGGGATTGTTCAGTTTAAATCAATTAAAGTCAAAAATCAAAACTAACCTTACCGTAAACAAAATTGAAGAATTAAATAAGCCTATATACATAGCTATTACCAATCTTAATGAAGGTACGGTTGAGTACGTAAATGAAGGAGAGATAGATATTTACTTATTAGCTTCTGCATCCATTCCAATTATATTCCCTCCGGTTGAAATAAATGATAAAAGTTATTCCGATGGCGGAGTTATGGATAATTTACCCGTTGCTCCACTAATTAATAAATGCAAAAAAATTATCGGAATAAACATTAGCCCTGTAACAACCGTTGACAAAATAGGGAATTTAATAAGCATTGCCACAAGAGTTTTTAATATCCATGTTGACTCTACCGTAAAAGATTCTATTCCATCTTGTGATGTTTATATTGAACCAAAAGGAATTGAAAAATATGATCTTTTAAAAAACAATCATGCTGATGAATTATTTGAATTAGGATATAATTCTGTAAAAGACATTGCCATTTAAATAATACATCTCAACACACAATTCTTAAAAACTATAGTAAAAAGCCTTTTCGGTATGCAATATGCTTTGTATTTTAACGCTTTAATATAAATTCCATTATAGTGCTTAAAACATTTGGAGCAATAAGTTTATTTTTAATTGGATTTTCTTTTACAGAAATTCAACAAGGTGAAAATACCGTTCATCACAACACCCCATATTCATTAGGTTCCTTTCCTTGGGCTGATTCCGTAATTAAAACCATGAGTATTGAGGAAAAAATCGGTCAACTTTTTATGGTAGCGGCTTATTCAAACAAAGATGAAAAACACACGCTAGAAATAGACAGCTTAATTACCCAACAACATGTAGGAGGATTAATCTTTTTTCAAGGAGGTCCCGTTAGAGAAGCCAGACTAACCAATCATTTTCAATCTAAAGCAAAAGTTCCGCTAATGATTTCAATAGATGGAGAATGGGGATTGGCAATGCGTTTAGACAGTACCGTAAAATATCCTTGGCAAATGACTTTAGGTGCCATTCAGGATGAAACACTTATTTACAAAATGGGTAGAGACATTGCATTGCAGTGTAGAAGACTAGGAATTCATGTAAACCTTGCTCCTGTTGCAGATGTAAATGTCAATCCTAAAAATCCTGTAATCAACGCCCGCTCCTTTGGTGAAAACAAATACAACGTAGCCAATAAATCAATCGCCTACATGAAAGGCATGCAAGATAATTTGGTAATGGCAAACGCAAAACACTTTCCCGGACATGGTGATACAGATAAAGATTCTCATAAAACATTACCTATCATTACTCATACCCATCAAAGAATGGACAGCATTGAGCTTTATCCGTTCAAAAAAATGATAGAAGATGGTTTAGGAAGCATGATGGTTGCTCACCTCTATATCCCAGCATACGTTAAAGAAGAAAATACCGCAACTACTTTATCACCTGAAGTAGTAAACGGACTATTAAAAGATAGTTTAGGATTTAAAGGATTATCATTCACTGATGCACTTAACATGAAAGGCGTTTCTAATTATTATAAACCTGGAGAGGCAGACTTAAAAGCTTTACTGGCAGGAAACGATGTGCTATTATTTCCAAAGGAAGTTCCAAAGGCAATTGCAATGATTAAACAAGCTATTGTTGATGGAAAAATTACTGAAAAAGAAATAGAAAATAGATGCCTAAAAATATTGAGAGCAAAGGAGTGGCTACAAATTCATAAAAGAGAGGAAGTAGAGGAAAAAAATATTTATGCAGACTTAAATAAACCTAAATACGAATATCTCAATCAATTGTTATTTCAAAAAGCATTAACGCTATTAAGAAATAAAAACAATATAATTCCCGTTCAAAAGTTGGAGAAAAAAAAGATAATGAGTATTTCATTTACAGATGATACTATTACCAATCCTTTTCAAGAAAAACTATTGGACTATGCCAAAGTAGATAACTATACCTACAATAAACTAACTCCTGAAATACAAACCGAAATATTAAATAATATAGAAGAACATGACTTGGTTTTGGTTTCCATTCATAAGTCGGATAAAAGTCCATGGGTAAACTACAATATACCTGTAGATTTAAAAAGTTTTGTCAACTTAATTCGAATTAAGAAAAAAACTATTCTTACTGTATTTGCAAATCCGTATAGTCTCATTGATTTTGATGCTACTACTCAAGTTGACGGAATGATAATGGCTTACCAAAACAATGTATATTCGCAAGAAGGTGTAGCACAAGCTATATTCGGAGCAATAGAAATGAATGGAAAACTTCCGGTAACTGTATCACCTATATACAAAGAAGGATACGGGCTCGTTTCTAAAAAAAACGGAAGATTAAAATATTCTTTCCCTGAAGAAGAAGGTCTGGATTCAGAAATATTTAAACGTATCGATAGCCTTGCGTTAAATGGAATAAAAGAAAAAGCATTTCCGGGTTGTCAGGTTTTTATTGCAAAAAACGGAACAGTTATCTATAACAAATCCTTTGGATATTATACTTATGATTCTATTCAGGCAGTTAATAATAACAGTTTATATGACATTGCCTCTATCACAAAAATAGCAGCCTCTACCGTTTCATTAATGAAACTTCAAGATGAAGGGAAATTTAAATTAAACAGTACTTTATCAGACTACCTTTCAGACATGGTAGATAGTACAAAATACAAAGACTTAAATCTGAAAGAAGTTTTATCGCATCAAAGCGGACTAGTTGCATGGATACCATTTTGGATGAAAACCATGCAAAACAAAGAACCAAACCCTGAATATTATAGCAAAGACAGCACTGATAAATTTTCAATTAGAGTAGATGCTGATTTATTTATCAGAAACGATTACCCACAAATTATTATGCAACGAATTTTAGGTACCCGTTTCTTGGAAAAAGAATATCGTTACAGTGATTTAGGATATTATTTCATTAAAGAAATTATTAAAGAATTAAGCGGGAAACCAATCAATGAATTTGCGACACAAGAATTTTATGAACCAATAGGAATGTGGCATACCACCTATTTACCGCTTCAAAAGTTTCCAAAAGAACAAATTACTCCAACTGAAAACGACACTTATTTTAGAAAAGAAATTGTTCACGGATATGTACACGACCCGGGAGCCGCAATGCTAGGAGGCGTAGGAGGACATGCAGGTTTGTTCTCCAATGCAAATGATTTAGGAAAGTTAATGTACATATTAATCAATGAAGGAGAGTATGCAGGAAAGCAATATTTATCAAAAGAAGTAATACAGCAATATACAAGCTGTCAGTTTTGTGAGACCAACAGACGTGCAGCAGGATTTGACAAACCTGTTGCAGAAGGTGGAGGTCCTACATGCGATAGCATTTCACCAAACAGCTTTGGACATTCAGGGTTTACAGGAACTATTACCTGGGCCGATCCGGATGAAAAAGTGGTGTATGTATTTTTGTCGAACAGAGTATATCCTTCTGCAGAAAACAGTAAATTAGTGAAAATGAATATTAGAACTAATATTCAAAAAGTAATCTACGATGCAATTAAGCAAAGTAAACAAATCAATTAAGCAGAATATGTTTACTTTCATCAAGAAATTAAAACGATGAGAATAGGAATAGTTTGTTACCCAACTTATGGAGGAAGTGGAGTTGTAGCCACAGAATTAGGAAAAGCTTTGGCATCTAAAGGTCATCAGGTTCATTTTATCACTTACAAACAACCGATACGATTAGCCACATTTCAAAAAAATATTTTTTATCATGAAGTAACAGTTAGTGACTACCCGTTATTTGACTATCAACCTTACGAATTAGTATTAACCAGTAAAATTGTAGATGTAGCACTCTACGAAAACTTAGATTTATTACATGTACATTATGCTATTCCACATGCTTCGGCTGCCTACATGGCAAGGGAAATTTTAAAATCAAGAGGAAAAAGACTGCCATTTATAACAACACTTCACGGCACAGATATTACTTTGGTGGGAAAAGATGCCTCTTTTGAGCCGGTAATTACTTTTGCTATTAAAAACTCAGATGCGGTTACTGCTGTTTCCGAAAGTTTAAGGAACGATACACTTAAACATTTTAGTATAGAAAATGGCATTAAAGTAATTCCAAACTTTGTATGCTTTGATAGTCATCATTCAAAAGAAGAAATAGAAAAAATACGAAAAGAATTAACTCCGAATAATGAGCGCCTGCTCATCCACATATCTAATTTTAGGCCGGTAAAAAGAGTTGAAGATGTAGTAAAAGTATTTAGTAAGGTCAGAGAACAAATGCCTGCCAAGCTTATTATGATTGGCGATGGACCCGAAAGAAGAAAAGTAGAAGAGTTATGTAGAAAACTAAATACATGTTCTGACATAAAGTTTTTTGGAAATGTTAAAGACCCTGACTTAATATTAAAATGTGCCGATTTGTTTTTATTAACCTCTGAAATAGAAAGTTTTGGGTTGGCTGCTTTAGAGGCAATGAGCATGAGTGTTCCAGTAATATCTACAAATACAGGAGGCATACCAGAAGTAAATAAACAAGGTATCTCGGGTTATTTAAGTAATGTAGGTGACATTGAAGATATGGCAAAAAATGCGGTTTCTATTCTGGAAAACGATAAAACTCTTCTAAGTTTTAAAGAAAAAGCATTTGCTCAAGCTAAAGAATTTGACATCAAAAAAATTCTTCCACAATATGAAGATTTATATAATTCCTTACTCCAATGAAAAAGTCACTTCTTTTACTAGTCTTAGTTTTAGTTTTTTCAAGTTCTTTCAGTCAAACAAAGGAAGATAAAATTGAAAAAAGCAAACAACTATTATCTCAACTAAAAAATGGTTGTCTTTTTGTTCGCTTAGCAACATCACAAACAAAAATTGATGCACTTAAAAATTTCGGAAAAAAAGAATTAGCTGAAAAGGTTGAAAAAGAACAATACCTGGAAAACATTGAAATAATGAATGCTTTTAAAAATCATTATAAATTCGGTAGAGTCTATTTCATTTATAGTGATGCTTCTGAAAAAGTAATGATGAGCAATATAGACAGCATTTGCCTTAATGATAAATTAGAAGTTGATTATTCCATATCACCCAATTGTAAAAGTGTGTTTACAGCACAAATTGGTGAAATATCAAGCATTACTTTTGGTTCAGACATTATAGGATTAGGATTAATGGATGATCAATTTAAACCATTACCTACTTATTTTCCGGGATATGTTTCAAAAAGAGACCTAATTTTCTTTAAAAGAAGCGCAAACAAAATGGTAAGAATGCTAAATACCAAATTGGAAGAAACTTATACTAAATACAGCCAAAAATAAAGGTGAACAACTTTTTAAAATCCATCAAGCAATCTGAGTTTGGTAAAAATGTAATTACATTAACTGGCGGAACAGCCATTGCCCACACTTTTCCATTTTTCATCTCTCCTATTCTAACCAGATTGTTTACCCCTGAAGATTTTGGAGTACTTACTTTATTTTCTTCCATATTTGGAATGGTAGTTTTGATTATATCCGGTAGGTATGAATTGGCTATTGTTCTCCCGAAAGAAAAATCAGATGCCTATCATTTGGCTTACCTATCTTTTTTCATTAGCATAATTATTACAGCCATTGGTTTATTTTTCAGTATTGTTTTTGGTACAGAAATATCACATCTCCTAAAATCAGACAAAATTCTGGAATGGTTGATATATATACCCATTGCAGCCTTTTTTAGCGGTTTATACAATATTCTTAATTATTTACACTTACGAGAAAAAGCATTTAAAAAAATATCGGTTGCGGTTATTTCTTCATCAGTATCTAATAATGTTACAAAACTGAGTATTGGTTATTTAATGGCGGGTCCGGCAGGATTAATCTACGGAACTCTTTTCGGGCCAATATTTAGCTCAGTTGTATTTTTAGGTAAAGTAAGCAATGAAGCTATAAAATATGCTAAACACATTACTAAAAAGGGAATTAAGTCTGTTGCAAAAACCTATAAAGATTTTCCACTTATTAATTCATTACATGCACTTGCTGATGGGGTAAATGTTAACGTAACTATTTTTTTAATCAGCATATTTTTTGGCGAAGCTATTTTAGGGCTTTACGGCTTTACTTTCAGAATATTAAAAGCTCCACTTGGAATTATTGGTTCTTCTACCGGACAGGTGTTTTTCCAAAGAATTTCAGAAAACTATGCCAATAAAAAAGAGTTATTACCACTATTTAAAAAAACCACTTTAATGTTGGTTAAAATATGTATTGTTCCTTTTATTATTCTTGGGTTTTCGGGTGAATATATTTTCTCTTTTGTCTTTGGAAGTGAGTGGGCAGATGCAGGAATATATGCACAAATTATGGCGCCATGGATGTTTGTCAATTTCATCTCATCCCCTGTATCACAAATCCCATTAGTCTTTCATAAACAGAAAGAATTTTTCTATCTGAGTATTACCGCAACCTTATTTTCACTATTAGGAATTTACATTGGCGGAAAATATTTCGATATATATTATACTTTGGTTATTGTAACAGCTATTAATATGCTGTTTCAGACCTACTATATTGTTTGGTTTTTTAAGCTTATCAAAGGTTTTGATAAAAGTTTAACTTTGAAAGATAATTAACCATTCATGTGCGGAATATTTGGAGCCATTAATCACTCAGGTAAGTTTTCAGAAAATGAACTGAAAAGCTTTGATGGTTCTTTACAAAGTATTGCACACAGAGGCCCTGATAATCAATCACACTACCAACATTTTACAGCAGAAAATAATACTGATGTTTTCTTTGGACACAGAAGATTATCCATTTTAGATTTATCAGAATCAGGTAATCAGCCTTTTATTCAAGATGATATTGTATTAATTTTTAATGGTGAAATCTTTAATTATGTTGAGCTAAAAGAACAGTTTTTTAATGGTGAAAAATTTCAGTCAGATTCTGACACGGAGGTTATTATAAAAATTTATAAAAAGTTTGGAGTAGAAGGCTTTAATCATTTTAACGGTATGTGGGCATTTGCCTTGTATGATATTAAGAATAATAAAGTAATTCTTAGCAGAGACCGATTCAGCATTAAGCCTTTGTATTATACTTTACAAAATGACAAGCTTTATTTTGGTAGCGAAATCAGAGAATTACTTCCTTTTGTTACAAAAAAACCAAACTTAGAAAGAGTTTATCAATTTCTAAGACAAGGAGTTAAAGACCATGATTTAAATACATTTTTTGAAGGAGTCGTAAAAGTTCCCGCAAAAAGTTATGTGGTTATTGATTTAAATTCAAAAAAATATACCACTGAAAAATACTGGGAGTTTTCTGAAAAAAACTCATCTCTAAATAATCCTGTAGAAGAATTTAGAACACTGTTAGAAGACGCTGTAAAAATCAGACTAAGAAGTGATGTAGAAATTGGTTCGCTTTTAAGTGGTGGAATTGATTCTTCTGTAATAACATTGTTATCAAACTACTCACAACCTATTAAAGCATTTTCTATTGTTTCTAAAGTAAAAGAGTTTAGTGAAGAAAACTTTATCGATAAAGTAACTGCAACACATAAATTTAATACGGTTAAGTACAACTTTAATGAAAAAGACATCATTAATTATATTCAAGAAGTTCTTCATCATCAGGAAGAGCCGTATGGTTCATCTAGTGTCATTGCTCAGTATTTAATTTACAAAACCATAAAAGATAAAGCAGGCTTAAAAGTGGTTATGAGCGGACAAGGTGCCGATGAAATTCTGCTAGGTTATGTTCGGTTTTTCTTTTTCAGCATTGGCTATGCACTTAAGAAAAAAGAATTTGGCTATCTATGTAATCTGTTATTTGGCTCTGTTTTCAATGGAAACTTCTTTTATCATTTTGATTTAAAAATGGCAAAAAGAGCCTTATTAAATCAACAGCTTAGCAATCAGTTTGACTTTCTGTTATTGAAAGAAAAAGAAGTAAAGAAATGGTCGGATAAATACAATTTAAGAAAGACACAGATAGATGATGTAGATTTATTTTCAATTCCGGCTCTCGCTCATTATGAAGACAGAAACTCAATGGCTCACTCTATTGAAGTTCGCCATCCTTTCTTAGACCACAGATTGGTTGATTTTGCAGTAAATCTACCACTAAAACAAAAAGTAAATAAAGGCTGGACAAAATATATTCTACGTCAAGCAATGAAAGAATTAGATGCCGAAATAAGATGGAGAAAAGACAAAAAAGGATTTGTTACGCCTGAAGAAAAATGGTTTAAAGTAGAACTAAAAGAAAGCATCATCAATGAGTTTAACAACTCAAAACTAGCTAAAATGGGCATTATAGATGCCGGCAAATTTAAAGCACAATACAACGACTTTCTAAACGGAAAAGGATTACTAAAAAGTGCCGATATTTTTAGAGTTTACATTACTGAATTGTGGGCTAAAAAACATTTTTTATAGCAATGGTTTTATCTGAAAACATAAAATCATTATTTCCTAAGCTACTCATCATTTCCGCATTTTGTTTGCCGCTAATAAAATCAATAGTTCCGGGACTTCTGGGTTTAGTTCTTATTGCTTCATTTTTTCAAGACCATTTTTCACAGTTAAAAGAAAACTTTAAGAAGCAGAAAAACATTTTATGGTTTAGTGTTATTTATTTTTTATATGTAATTGGTTTAACTTGGACGGAAGATAAATCAGCAGGTTGGTTTGACTTAGAAGTTAAACTGTCTATGCTAATTATACCAATAGTTATTAGCTATTCATCAATAAGCCATGTAAACATCATTAAAGTATTAAAAGCATTTATTGAAGGTTGTGTCATTGCATGTATTATTTGTATACTTTACGCTTGCTATAGGTATTACTACACTGAAGATATTGATTACTTTTTTTATAACTTCTTATCCTATTTTCATCATGCAAGCTATTTCTCTATGTACTTAAACTTTGCCATTTTACTGTTGTTAGCCGACCTTTTAGGTTATCAGAGAATATTACAAATAAGTAAGTGGAGTAAATTTGGAGTTATTATGTTCCTTGGTGTTTTTATCTTGTTTATATCTTCAAAAACAGCATATATTACCTTGTTGCTGACAATTATCTTAGGTCTTTTTGCCTGGATTAGAAAAACAAAGAACTATAAAATGCTATTTATTATGCTAGGATTATTGCTAATTATCCCACCTACGCTTTATCATTCATCAGCCATTGTTAAAAGCAGAGCACTAGAGTTTATCGACTCGTTTAATAAAAGTGAAGAAGCCGAGTCAGTTACCGGCACTATGTATAGAATGATAATTTGGGAGGAAAGCACACATATTATTTCTAATAATGTATTGAAAGGTGTGGGAACGGGAGATGTAAAGCAAGAGTTAAAAAACCGCTACGAAGCATTAGGCTTAAACGAAGCATATGAAGCAGGTTTAAACTGCCATAATCAATATTTACAAACCTTTATGGCAATAGGAATTATTGGAATTACTATTCTTTTATTGACGTTTTTTATTCCTGTTTACCTTAGTATAAAATCTAGAAACTTCATTTATTTATCATTCTTGTTTTTGATAATGATAAACTTTATCACCGAATCTATGCTGGAAACCCAATCAGGTGTGGTGTTTTATGCTTTTATGAATTCGTTGTTGTTTCTTCAATTTAAGCCTTACAAGTAAATTCTAGAGTTGGAGTTAGTTTTTTACAAACTATTATTTTAAGGATTTAAGAAAAATATGCGATAATATTTCTGACATAATAAACGTCCTAACTAGAAGAGAGGAAGCTGTACTTTAGTTATTCATTTTCCAATTTTTTACAGTTGGTTTTAATTATGTTTTGGGCATCCCTATCTCCCATGCTTGCAGAAATTTCAAACTCTTTGCAAGCCTGTACCATTTGCCCGGCTTTAAAATAGCATGCCCCTATCATGTAATGGCTTTCCTTTACCATATAGTTTTTTTGAATACAAGTATACATGTCATTTGCTGAAAGCTGAATGCTATCCAATTCATAGTAGGCGAGTCCTCTCTCATATAGAATTTCGTGTCCTAGAACATCAAATGCGTCCAAGTCAACAAAATCATTTTGCATATAGTCGATATAAAGTAGTCCTCCGCCTTTTGTATCCAATGCTTTATTATAATATTGTATGGCAGTCAAATAATCCTCAAGTCTTTTATAATTGTTTGCTATGTTAAAAAGAGCTAAAGTATTCTCAGAGTCAAGCTTAATTACTTCTTTATAGTCATTTATTGCCTCTTGGTATTTACCCAAAGCAGATTTATCAGCTCCTCTATTTATATACGCTCCAAGATATTCTGGGTCTTTTTCGATTGCTTTGTCAAGTAAAGTAATTGCTTTTTGATACTGTCCCTTGTTTTCAAATTTCTCGGCTTCATTCAAGTAATCTTCAGCAGATTTAAAGTCGCAACCTGCCAAAAGGATTAGAATGAACGATATAAATATCAACTGTCTCAAATTAAACATTATATGTAACTTACTAAAGTAAGTTAATTCTTTATAAACTTTCAACTTATTCACTTACCACTTTTATTGCTTTCCAGCTAATCAATCCACCCTTCAAAGAAGTAACATCCTTAAATCCTCTTTCTAAAAGAATTTCGGCTGCTTTTAAACTTCTTTTACCCGATTGGCAAACCACTATGGTTTTCTTATTTTCATCCAACTTTGTAATGTATGCTTCAAAATTAGAAAGTGGAGCTAATACACCACCAATATTATAGCTATCGTATTCTACTTGCTCTCTAACGTCAATTAACTGGATATCTGTATCGATTAAACGTAACAATTCTTCAGCAGTTATTTCAGAAACAATCTCACAACTAACCTCTTCTAGTTTTAGTGAGTCTATTTTTAAATTTTCAGGATTCAGTTCAAACGAAAATATATCTTGCTGCATACTAAGCGCATCAATCGACAATAATTTACCGCTTAACGTCTCTAGCCCTAAAATCATTTTTAATACTTCATTAGCTTGCATGGTTCCAATTAAACCGGGTAATACACCTAATACTCCAATTTCAGAACAATTAGGTATTTCTCCTTCATCGGGCATAGCAGGGAAAAGACAACGATAGGTTGGTCCACCTTGAAAGTTTAACACACTAACTTGCCCGCTAAATTTATAAATAGCTCCATAAACAAAAGGTTTACTTTGCATCACACAAGCATCATTAATTAAATATCTGGAGGAAAAATTATCGGTACAATCAACTATAATGTCGTAGTTAGAAATTATCTCCAAAGCATTATTTGCGTTAAGAGGCGTAGGGTAAGCTGTTAGTTGAATAAATTCATTTTGGAGTGAAAGCTTCTGCTTAGCTACTTCAACCTTTAATTTACCAACACCTTGAGTGCCATACAACACTTGACGTTGTAAATTAGTTTCATCTACCGCATCTCCATCACAAATACCAATTTTCCCAACACCTGCAGCTACCAAATATTGTAATGCCGGACAGCCTAAACCGCCTGCACCAACTACCAAAACGCTAGCATTTTTTAATGAAGCTTGCCCTTCATTACCCACTTCGGCTAATAATATATGACGTGAATATCTATGGAGTTCTTTAGGTGTAAACAAGTGAATAATTTTGGTAAAATTAGGCAAAAGATTTGCCATAAAACCTAAAACCAATAGATAAAATAAGACAAAGAAACTAAGCTAAAGGATATTGCTTTCTACCAAAACAAGTAATACACCGCAATTCCAACCGCATTTAAAAGCAAAACTCCAATAACTATAGCCACCATGTAAAAATTTTCTGACGTTGACTTTTTCATTATTATGAATTTTATATCTACTTAGACGTTAAATTCAGAATAAAGTTGTGTAAATCAGCAAAAAAGATGTTAACTTTTACTGTTTTTTAGGGCTTTTTTAGCATGAAATTACGTTGGGTTTTTCATTTTGAGAAACATCTCCGGTGTAGAGTAGGTAGGCTTCTACGTTAGAATATCCCATTTCATTTAGCAATTGTTTATAACTTGAAATTTGTTTTTGGTGTTTTGGGTCAAAAAAAGACGTTTTAAAGTCAATTAATAGCAATTTATCGTCAAAAACAACCACTTTATCGGGACGTTTAATTTCATTATTTGGCGAAATTATATCTCTTTCCGTTAAAATTTTCGCATCTTTTAAATTAAAAAAAGGAGCAACTTCAGGCGACTGAATAAATTGCTTTATACCACTTAACAACTTCTCTGATTCCTCTTTTTCAATTTTTCCTTTTTGTAAAAACTCGCCAATAACGTTATCTACATCCTCTAAAAAGTTTACGTTTTGTAATATGTTGTGAATTAAATTTCCATATTCCCGCTTGCTTCTTTCTTCATCAAAATCCCAATGTTTTTCAGCTTGAAGACTCATTTTCAGCTTATCAGTAAAGGCATTGGAAATAAACTTCTCCATTAAAATAGAGTTATCATCTTTCTTTATTGATTTTGTAGTCCTTCCCCTTTTTCCAACAACATATTCCCCATCAGCTTCTGATAAATTATCTAGCACATAATTTCCAAACAAATCGTAAAAGCTACTTCCTTTCTTTGGCTTATCAGTCAAACAATACAAACGTTTTTCAGGACGAGTAAACGCCACATAATACTTATTCAACTCATCCAAATCATCAGACTGTTTTTCATGTTGATATTCATTTTGGTAAGGAGAATTTTCTAGCACACTAGTATATTTTAATAGATTAACAGGCAGTGAATGAAGTTCAGGGATTTTATTTTCAGCAAAAAAGTATTTCGGAAAATTACTTTTAGAAGAATGACAAACAGATAAAACAACCGGAAATTGCAGCCCTTTAGACTTGTGAATAGTCATTAACTGAACGGCATCGTTTAACGCAGCCGAGCCACTTACTTTTTTCTCTCTGATTTGATTCCACCAATTTTTAACCGATAAATTTTGGTATCGTTTATTAGTAGAAAAATCTGTCAACTCATTTAAAAAAGTACTAACAAACGGATTTGCCTGAATGGCTAACTTCCTAATTATTTCTTCTGTGCGTTCATAAATAGGTAATCTTCTTAAAAAGTTTTCTGATAGTTTAATTCCCTGAGAATTCAATATTACAAAAGCATCCTTACCATCCTTAATTTTCTGTGTAAATACTGTAGGATGCTCTTGCAAAAGTTCTTTTTGATGAAACACATCAAGTAAAGAAAATGCATTTTCCTTGCTTTTATCTTCCATATAAAGCAAAATGGAAATAAGCGTTTTCACCTCAATATCAGTATCTAACCGTAAGCTTTCTTCACTCACACAATTAATGCCCTTAGCCATTAACGATTCATAAAGCAATGAGCAATCTTTGTTCTTTGAAACCAAAATAGCGATATCAGAAAGAGAAAAACCATCAGCAAACGCTTCCTGAATAACTTTGTAAGCATATTCGGTCATTTGGTTTTCAAACTCTTCTTCTTTATTTAAAAACTTCACCGCTACATATCCGTCTGACTTTTTCTCGTCAAACGATTGCTTAATCTCATTATAATAATTGGAGAAATTTTGATAAATCGGTTGTTGAACCAAATTCTCAAACAAGTTATTATTGAATTGAATAATTTGAGAAGCAGAACGGAAGTTTTTATCCAATGCTTTAGTAGTATAGTTCTCTCCTAGTATCTGAGTTTTCTCAACTATATTTTCTTTTTCAGAAACAATATCAGGCAACTGCACAAACTGCTCAACCTTAGCATCTCTAAATCTGTAAATAGATTGTTTGGCATCTCCCACCACTAAATTATAATGACCTTCGGCCAATGAATTTTCTAGTAACGGCAATAAATTTTGAAACTGTAATTCAGAGGTATCTTGAAATTCATCAATCAAAAAATGATTGTACTTCTCACCTATTCGCTCATAGAAAAACGGAATAGGTTGCTCAATGACCACTTCATTAATTAATCGGTTAAAATCACTAATATGAACAATATTGTTTTCTCTTTTTATTTCATCTAATGCCTCCTTAATTTCCTTCACCACCTTTAGTCCTTTTATAGAAGAAGAAATCATTTTAGCAATTTGGTATAGCGCATAATGAGTATCTAAATACTCAAACAATTCTACACAAATTGGTTTTAGACTAGGCAAAACCGTTTCCATTTTAGCCTGAACATTAGCTGAAGGTTTAGACGGCAACCACTTATCTTCATTTAAAGAAGCAAGCACGTAAGAGTTTGAATATTTATCGAAATTCTTTTCAGAAATGTTTACCAACTTAGCTGCAATTCCGCTTTTCTTTTGGTAAAAATCATCTAATGAAATTTCATGTTTTTTGATAACGCTTAGCGCTTCAATTGCTTTTGAAACAGCAAATAATTCAAACTTTTTAATAAACCCGGAAACACTTCTTTCAGCGGTATCAAAACTTTCCTTATCTACATCTACCAGTTGCTTGATATAATCATCAAAACTATCTTTTAATAATAGCTTAGATGTATTTTTTAAAAGCTGCTCGCTATCCCAGGAACTATCTTCACTAATATTTGACAAGGTAAATTCTACCAATGTATTGGTGAATTCTTCATCATTTCCGGCCTTGTCTAATAATGAATCGGTGACTTTATCCAACAAAGCTTTCTCATCAATCTCAATATCAAAATGAAAAGGCAAGTGTAAATCAAAACTAAAAGAGCGGACAATCTGGCTAAAGAATTTATCAATGGTAGAAATACTTAGATAAGCATATTTATGAAGCAATGCTTTATGAATATTTGTACTTCTCTCAAAAGCTTCCTCTTTACTAATATTAATTTCACTAAGTACAGCATTAAACATATCTAAGTGTTTACTCTCAGGTTGATGACCGGAAAAAGCTTTAATGTTTTCTACAATTCGCTCTTTCATTTCATCAGCCGCTTTATTGGTAAAAGTAATGGCTAAAATATGCTTAAAGTAATCAGGTTGTTTGCTGGAAAGACAAAGTTTAAGGTATTCTTTTACAAGAGTAAAAGTTTTACCCGAACCTGCTGAAGACCTATAAACAATGAAATTTTTCATACAACCTTTTCGGTTGATGAAGATAGAAAGAAACAAGAAAAAACTAAATGAAGTTGAAAACTATTCAGAGATAATCCCCATGAAGTTATCTGTTATACGCTTAGCTAATGGGTCTCCCGGATTAGTATGTGTCTGATAATCTATTTTATAATCTATCGTATCGTTAGCACCGTAAAACAACTTGTCCAAATTTAAGTTTAAGCTATAGTTAGTGGTTTCATTCGTAGAAATAACAATAGGAATACTGGTAAACTCAACCTTTCTATACAATGAATCTGTACCGGTATGATAACCAATCAGTAAGTTGAAATTTCCACTACTAGCGGTATCAGCACGACCTTCTGTTCTGGTAAACACATAATTTTTTGGACCCCAGTTATAAGCAACATTAGATAAAGGGTGACCAAACGGATAGGAAGAGGGTGGTTGATTGTTATAGATACTATCTACCCCTATTCCAAATTTAATACCTGTATAAGTCCCGGAAGAGATACTATCAAAAGTAACCGTTACAGAGTTTTTATTAGCAAATTCAAATAACTCAACATCTCTAAGCTTTTTTTCATTATTGAATTGGTCAATCAATGAAATATTGGATAAGAAGAATACCAAATTATTAATAATCAACTTACCATTATTAGGATCAGTAACCGTATCACCAATAGTATAAGGAGCAATAAAGTATTTCGTATTAAAGGTTAAATCAAGCTTTCCTTCAAACCTTTTCGGAGTATTGTCGTAAGTACAACATTGGCAGTCCTTTTCAGCTTCAGCATCATAATTAGTTGCAGCAGGGTCGGTACACCCTTCCTTCATCCTGCATGAGCTTAACGCCAAGCCAATAAATACAATATATAAGAGTCTTGATTTCATAATGTTCATTTTACTTTAACAAATTTACCAATAAGAATTTAACTTATTCGTAACAAAGGTTACAATAACGATAAATCAATGTTATTTTTCGATGAATTTAACTTTTTTGTCGATTAATTTGCAATATGTTACTTTTTTTCTATATTTTTGTACCGTGATTATAATAGCATTCATATTATTCTTTTGTGTAGCCGCCATTTTACTAAGAGGCGAAGGAGCTAAATTCCCTTCAACTACCAAGAAATCGCCTATGGAAAGCTATATATCCAGTAACGAACTTCACTAGTTTATATTTCGTTGATAATTTGTTAATAGTCTCTCCCCTCCATTTTTAGGATTTTATAAGATTTGGCATACATTTGGTTGATTTGTGTGTCATGAGAAACTTATTTAGCGTCTTTTTACTCCTTACTTTTTCCTTTATAAACGCCCAAAACGGAGATACCAACTTGACTTTTGATATGATGAGAGAGTCGGGTGACGAATTCTTGTTGGGTGAGGAACACTATAAAAACAGGAGGTTTGAAAAAGCAGGAGACCACTTTGCTAAATCATTTGAAATTCTAAAAAACAACAAAGAAGCTGCATACAATGCCGCATGCGCCTATTCATTGGCAAAAATGAATGCAAAAGCATTGGAGTATTGTGAAAAGGCATTAAAAAACGGACAATATGATTTCAGCAGTCCAGATTTATATAACATTTCGGGAGAAGACCAGTTTCAAACATTATTATTAAAAGCAGAAATTTTAGAAGACGAAATAAAAAACCAGAGTATCGCTCCTATTTTCCGATTACCTAAAAACTATGACGAAAACAAAAGTTATCCGTTAATCATTGCTTTTCATGGGTTCAATTCAAATGCAGCTGCATTTTCGGCTTATTATGAAAAGGTAGCGCAAGACAACAATTGTATTTTAATGCTATGTACGGGAAGTAAAATTATTAAAGCCAATGCATTTGCCTGGACATTTGAACAGGAAGAATATGAACGCATTTTCGATGAAATTGAAATGGCAAAGCTTAGATATAAAATCACTCCGGGAAAAATTATCTTGACAGGTATTGCACAGGGCGGTTTTATGACCTACGCACTGGGCATGATTAAGTCTGAAGAGTTTTGCGGACTTCTTCCTGTAGGAGGACTAATGCCTCAAAACATTAGTATGAGCCTGGTAAAAAACAAAAAAGTTAAAGTGTATAGCATTATAGGGCTTAAAGACAATGAAAAAGTAATTACACAAAACGAAGAAGCCGAAACCGCCTTTAAACAAAATGGCAATCCGTTTAAATTAGATAAATACAATATCGCTAATGAATTTCCGGTAAATCGTGATGCGGTTTTAGACCAAGCTATTAAGTGGTTATTAAACTAACCGTTACTTATAAATCTTCCATTTATAAATACCCATACGGGCTAAAAAGTGTAGAAACGACACTTTTAAAACACCCAATCCGTAAATAGTACTTCGCTTAAGATTAATAGATGAAGCCTCATCAAAGTATTTCGTAGGGCAAGTCACCTCTGCAATATCAAAACCCGCAAAAGCAATCTGACTCATCATTTGATTATCAAACACAAAGTCATCAGAGTTAATGTTAAAGTTAATTTTCTCCAGTACTTCTCTTGAAAAAGCTCTGTAACCCGTATGATACTCCGAAAGCTTTTGATTAATTAATACATTTTGTACAAACGTTAAAAACCGATTGGCAATATATTTATACATAGGCATTCCACCTTTCAGTGCTCCATTTCCCAATATTCTACTACCCAGCACTACAGGATAAACACCATTTGCAATAATATAACACATAGAATGTATTAACTTAGGTGTGTACTGATAATCAGGGTGAACCATAATCACGATATCAGCACCAATCTCTAAGGCTTTGTTGTAACATGTCTTTTGATTACCACCGTAACCCTTATTTTTTTCATGACGGATAACATGATGTATACCTAATCTTTGGCCTAACTCAGAAGTTTTATCTTTACTATAATCATCTACCAACACTACTTCATCCACCACATCAAACGGAATTTCACGATAAGTCTTTTCCAAAGTAAGCTCCGCATTATAAGCGGGTAAAACAACAACTATCTTTTTTCCATCAATCATTCAATACTATATTTACAGATAAATAGTTATTTATCTCGTTATATTTGCCTTCAAAAATAGAGAAACAAAGTTAAAATCATTAATGAACCTACTAAAAACTAAAGACGCCTATATTTTAAAAGCTTTTTTAGGGCCTTTCTTTGTTACCTTTCTTATCTCTACTTTCATATTACTAATGCAGTTTGTATGGAAGTACATTGATGATATGATTGGGAAAGGATTGGAGTGGTACGTTATTCTTGAACTTTTACTTTACACCACCTTTACACTTATCCCGTTAGCGCTTCCTTTAGCTATTCTTTTTGCATCCTTAATGACTTTCGGAAATTTAAGTGAAAACTATGAGTTAGTGGCATTAAAAGCTGCAGGAGTGTCATTACAAAAAGCCATGCGACCGCTTATTATTTTTGTTATCCTCATAAGTATCGGTGCATTTTTATTTTCTAACTATGTACTGCCCATCACTAACTTAAAACAAGCAAGAGTATTATGGGACATTACCCGAAAAAAACCGGCTGTAAATATTAAACCCAATGTATTTTATAATGAAATACAAGGTTTCACTATCAGGATAAAAGGTAAAAAAGTACATAGCGATTACGAAGAACTGATAGATGTAATGATATACAACCATCTGGACAGAAATGCCGGAAACAGGAACGTAATTATTGCCGAAAGAGGTGTCATGAAAATGTCGGAAGACAAACGAAATTTATTCTTAGAGTTGTACAATGGATACAGTTACGATGAACAAATGGACGATGCGGAAAGCTACAGATCAAGACCCTTTTCCAAACGAAAATTTGCCAGCGACATTATTCGATTTGACCTGAGCGACTTCGCCTACGAAAAAACAGAAGAAGACCTGTTTAAAGAAAACTACCAAATGCTTAACCTTAAGCAACTGGATGCGGCAGTAGATACCTTTAAAGAACAAATAGTAGAAAGCAAAGAGTATTTAAAAGACAGAATCCTTTTTGAAAACACTTATTTTCAGGAAGACTCTCTAAAAGAGAAAAAACTGGAGTATCAGGAAAGTTTTAAAAAGAAAGTAGATTTCGATAACTACTTCAGCAAGCTTTCTGCAGGTGAAAGAGATAAAATATACGGCATAGCCATTAATGCTGCCCGAACTTCTAAAACAAGAGCCAACGCTACTTACCTAAGCACCAATTCCGACAAAGAATTTATCAGAAAACATCAGATTGAGTGGCATAGAAAGTTCACGCTTTCATTCGGTTGTTTGATACTCTTCTTTATAGGAGCACCCTTTGGGGCAATCATCAGAAAAGGAGGCTTGGGAATGCCTGCCGTTGTTTCAGTTATTTTCTTCCTGCTTTATTATGTATTATCCATAACCGGAGAAAAAATGGTAAAGAAAGGAGCTGCAGACCCGGTAATGGGAATGTGGATGGCATCATTAATACTATTACCAATGGGTATTTACATCACCTACAAAGCAACCACCGATTCACCATTGTTTGAACTGGAAACCTATTTCAACTTCTTTAAAAAATTCTCAAAAAAGAAATGAGGGTTTTACAAATCACCAACAAGCCCCCTCTCCCGTTAATTGATGGCGGATGTATTGCCATGCACCAAATCACTCAGTCGTTTTTAAACAACAAAGTAGAAGTAGATTTACTGTGCATTTCCACCCTCAAGCATCCCTTTCAAAAAAAACTATACGCCAAACTAAATGCACAATCGGCTTTTATTGACACCAGCATACAACCGTTTAAAGCTTTTCGCCAGTCATTTAAAACACAGCCCTACATATTAAAACGATTCGAAAGCAAAGCCTTTGAAGATTTAATCATAGCTACGCTAAAAAATAATAGCTATGACGTTATTCATTTTGAAAGCCTATACACCACACCTTATATAGAAGTAGTAAAAAAACATTCCACCGCCAAACTAGTATATCGCCCACATAACGTAGAACATAGAATATGGGAAGCGAATGCAGCACTAGAAAAAAATGCGTTCAAGAAAGCTTACTTACAACGAATGGCAAAACAGCTAAAAAAAGTAGAAGAAACAATTCCTGCTTTATTTGATGCTATTCTACCTATAAGTATTACAGACGAAGACTTTTTTAGAAGCCACTTTTCTTCAACACCCACTAAAACCATAAGCATTGGCATTGACACTACAGCTTATCAAAAAACCACAAATAACCATTCCTTCTTTCATATAGGAGCAATGGACTGGCTTCCCAACCAACAAGGCTTAGATTGGTTCATTGAAAATGTTTGGAAAGATTTTTATTCCAAAAACAAAACCGTTCCGCTCCACCTGGCAGGAAAATCTATTTCAGACTATTACTCGCAATTTCAGACCCTAAACATTCATAACCATGGTGAAGTAAAAAGCGCTAAAGACTTTATGAATGAAAACGGAATAATGATAGCACCGCTTTTTTCAGGAAGCGGAATAAGAGTAAAAATACTGGAAGCCATGGCCATGGGCAAAACGGTTATTGCAACGGAAGTGGCCGCCAAAGGAATTCCCTACACCAACCAAAAAGATATCCTTATCGCCAACACTAAAGAGGAGTTTTTAGAAGTGATGAAAAAATGTGCAACCGACTCTCATTTAATCCATTCCATCGGAGAAAATGCACATCAACTCATCGCTAAGAATTTTAACATTGATATATTAGGGGAAAATTTAGTAAGCTTTTACCAACAAATTATCCATTAAATGCGCCTATTTGTTCTCTTATCTCGGGTTCCTTATCCACTCCAAAAAGGTGATAGGCTAAGAGCATTTAACCAAATCAAAGAGCTTTCAAAACATCACGAAATAATACTTTGCGCACTAAACGATGCACCCATTCACCCAAAAGCTATTGAAAAACTATCACCCTATTGTAAAAACATAGAAATCATTCACCTGTCTAAATCAAACATTTATTTCAACCTTATTAATAACCTACTCTTTACCCAAAATTCTTTACAGGTAGCTTATTTCTACAACAAGACCGCTGAAAAGAAAATACATAAGTTGATAGAAAAATATCAGCCCGAACACATCTATTGTCAGTTAATACGGGTTTCAGAATACGTAAAAAACATTCCCATTCCTAAAACACTAGATTACATGGATGCCCTGGCAAGAGGGATGGAGCGTAGAATTGAAAACGGGTCGTTTTTTCTTCGCCCGTTCTTAAAGCTGGAAACCATTCGGCTAAAACGATACGAGCATGAAATCTTTGATTATTTCGATAACAAAACCATCATCTCCGACCAAGACAGAAAACTAATTGTACATGCCGCCAATCATCACATTGCCGTTGTACCCAATGGTGTAGATTTTAATAAATACTACCCTACCGATATTCCTAAAGAATTTGACATCATCTTTACGGGAAACATGGGCTATCCCCCTAACGTAATGGCAGCAGAATATCTGGTAAGCGAAATCATGCCCATTGTTTGGAAAACCAATCCTAGCATTAACATTGCCATAGTAGGTGCCAATCCTGCCGTAAAAGTAAAAGCATTAGCAAATAAAAGAGTAGCAGTAACCGGATTTGTTGCCGATATGAATGAGTATTATGGAAAAGCAAAAATATTTATTGCACCCATGCTAATAGGTACAGGCTTACAAAATAAATTATTAGAAGCCATGGCGGCACAACTTCCCTGTATTACCTCTACGCTAGCCAACAATGCCCTGGGTGGCGAGCACAACAAAAACATTATTATTGCCGAAAAACCACAACAATATGCCGAACAAATCTTAAATTTATTGACCGATAACGAACTGGCAAAGCGAATTGCACAAAGCGGTCATCAGTTTGTAAAGCAGCAATATAGTTGGGAAAACAGTACCAACATACTCAACGAATTAATTAGCAAACCCATAAAAAATAATTGACATGAAAACCTTACTCACTACACTTTCCATCTTACTAAGCTTAACTATTTTCAGCCAGGACTGCGATGCCATTTTACCTTTAAACGAAGGCACACAATGGAGCTACCAATCCTTTGACAAAAAAGGAAAACTTAGCTCTACCGCTACCCAAAAAATTGTGAGTACCAGCGAATCGGGTGGTACGGTAACGGCAAGCATCAAACAAGAAATAGTGGACGACAAAGAAAAGCCCATCAATACAAGTGAGTACGATGTAAGCTGTGACGGAAATCAAATCAACATCAGCATTGAAAAAATGATGAACGAAGAAATGATGGCAAGCTTTCAAGGCATGGAAGTAAAAGTAGATGCCGACCAGTTGGACTATTACGCTAATCTTTCCGTTGGGCAAAATTTAAAAGATGCCACTATGGTAATAGACGTTGCCACTTCAGGCTCAGAGGTAGCTATGGGTATGAGCATGCTAAAAATGACCGTAAACATTACCAACCGTAAAGTAGAAGCCAAAGAAACCATCACCACAGCAGCAGGCACTTTTGAGTGCTACAAAATAACGTACGACATAGAAATGAAAACCATTGTAAAAGTACAAGCACAAGCAGTAGAATGGTTTTGCCCGGGCGTAGGCATGGTAAAACAAGAAAGCTACAACAAAAAAGGAAAGCTGACCGGCTCATCAGAATTGTCTGAACTAATAAAAGGCTAATAAATAGTTTGGTGAAAGACGAATGACGGTAACCTACGACAAATACTATCAGACTGTCAACCTATTTGGAGAACCTTATCCCGAATTGATTACGTTTTTTACTGAATACCCAATAAAAGGGAAAGTGCTTGACTTAGGTTGCGGACAAGGAAGAGATGCTATTGCTTTGGCAAGGCTTGGATACTCTGTTACAGGAATTGACAACTCTAAAGTAGGGATTGACCAAATGAACCAAATCGGACAACAAGAAAACTTAAATTTAATTGGACTAGTTGATGACATTTATACTTTCGACCGATTTAACGAATTTGATATCATACTTATTGACAGTATGTTTCACTTTGCAAAAAAAGACAAGGAAAAAGAAATAGCACTGATTAAAAAAATCGTTTCGGATATAAAAAATGGAAGTATTGTGGTCGTTTGCATTCAGAATACAGGCGACAAAGTAGAAATACTAACACAAGCACTAGACTTAGAAAAAAGTCATACTCAATTAGCCAACAAAGAATTCAAGTACATTTTTGAAGATAATGAAAGTGGGCATAAATCTGAAACTGATTACAGAATGATAGTAATTGAAAAACAACATGAGATTCAGAAAGCACCTAAAACCTAATCATAACTATGTCTCAAAACAGAGATTACTTTTTTAAATACCAGGCGCCCACCTCTCCCACTCCATTGGGTATAGAAGTAGCCCGTGCCGAGCACATTTACCTTTACGATAACAATGGTAAACGCTACACCGATTTAATATCGGGCATCTCTGTTGCCAACTTAGGACACCAACACCCTGAAGTAATTAAAGCCATACATGAGCAAGTAGATAAATACCTGCACGTAATGGTGTATGGCGAATACATTCAAGAACCTACCGTGCTACTGGCCAAAAAGCTGGCAGAAGTATTACCCCAAAACCTAAACACTTCTTACTTTGTCAATTCGGGAACCGAAGCCAACGAAGCAGCCATAAAGCTCGCCAAGCGATATACCGGCCGTAGCCAAATTGTTTCCTTTAAAAAATCCTATCACGGAAACACACAAGGCAGCTTAAGTGTAACAGGCAATGAAGTCAAAAAAAATGCCTTTAGACCATTGATACCCGGAGTAACATTTTTAGACTTTAATGCAGAAGAACAACTTTTGCAAATTACCGAAAAAACAGCAGGCGTAATTATAGAACCCATACAAGGAGACGCAGGCATTCGCCTCCCCAACCCTTCCTTTTTACAAGCCTTGCGTAAGCGATGCGATGAAACAGGCGCACTCCTTATTTTTGATGAAATACAAAGCGGTATGGGCCGCACAGGCAAGCTCTTTGCCTTTGAACATTATAATGTAGTACCCGATGTGCTCACCCTTGCCAAAGCATTTGGCGGAGGATTACCCATTGGCGCTTTTATCTCCTCACACGAAAAAATGAAAACCCTTTCCGAAAACCCTATGCTAGGCCACATTACCACCTTTGGCGGAAACCCGGTATGTTGTGCCGCAGCACTGGCAAGCCTGAATGTACTTACCCAAACCAACTTAGTACAAGAAGCCGAAGAAAAAGGACAACTCATTGAACAACTCCTTAGCCAAAGCCCTGCGGTAAAAGAGATAAGGCGCAAAGGACTCTTTATGGCCATAGAAATGGAAACAGCCGACAAGGTGTTCGATACCGTACAAAAATGTATAGACAAAGGCATTATTGCCTATTGGTTTTTATCTTGCCCCAACGCCTTCCGCTTAGCACCACCTTTGGTGATAACCAAGCAAGAAATAAAAGAAGTTTGTGAAATAATTGTATCTTGCACGTAAATGAGTACAACTAGCAAAATAACACTTGATCAAGCTACTGAGCTAAAACAAAAAATAGCGCAAGAATATAAGCTTGTAAACGAAAATGATACTAAATCACATAGCATATTTAGAGCCTACAAAAACTTTAAGTTGCATTTTTCTATCTATATAAACTTGCCTGTTGTAGTAGAAATTAAAGAATTAAAAAAACTTGCAGAGGTAAGAATATATCCCGAAATGAAAAAGGCAATACTTATAGCATTAGCTTGCCTGGTAGTGCCAATTATTGTTTCATTATTTTTTAATGCGCTTACCGTTGGTTTGTTTATAGGTGTATTTTTAGCCCTAGAAATTTACCTTACTTTTTACTTCTTTGTAAATAAGCAATTAAAACAAACCAGTAAAAACCTTTTAACTATTGCTTAATTAAAAACCTTAGCCAAGCCCTGCCGTAAAAGAGGTAAGACGCAAAGGACTTTTTATGGCCATAGAAATGGAAACAGCCGACAAGGTGTTCGATACCGTACAAAAATGTATAGACAAAGGCATTATTGCCTATTGGTTTTTATCCTGCCCCAACGCCTTTCGCTTAGCACCGCCACTGGTCATAACCAACCAAGAAATAAAAGAAGCTTGTGAGGTGATTCTTGATTGCATGAAATGAGTACACTTAGCAAAATAACACTTCAACAAGCAGAAGAACTTAAGCAAAAACTATCTCAAAAGTATGAGCTTATTTTTGAAAACGAAACAAATTCAATCTCCATTTTTAAAGCCTACAAAAACTTTGGATTAGACAAAAAGTTTTACGTTTATCTAAAGTTACCGATAATAATAGAGGTAAATAAATTAAAAAAACTTGCTGTAGTAAAGGTATATCCTAAAATGAAAAAGGTGACAGTCTTATCATTCCTTTGCTTAGTTGTGCCAATTATCATTTCTATTTTCTTAAAAGCATTACCTACAGGTTTATTTGTAGGAATATTCTTGGCGCTTGAAATATATATTACTACATACTACTTTGTTTACAAAGAAATTAAACAAATTAGAAACACTATTTTGAATAGTAATTAAGCTTTAAAGCTTATTATAACCACTTTCTAAAAGTAAAAACTTACCTTTATAACTCACACATTCCGTAATGAGTTCGTTAAAAAATAGCATACTGTTCTTGGTGATAAGCATAAGCCTATCCGCTTGCGATGCCAAACTTCCAATGAACTATGCCGTTAAAAACACCACCAAAAAAGCAGTACAACTTAAAATAAAAGACTATCCCTATTACGCACTTTACTCAAAAGGTACAGACACCTTGGTAACTTTGCAACCCAACGAACAGATTAATGTAGCCTATGCAGACGGAATAGGCTTTCCCTGGGAAACCAAAAAACTATACCGTAAAAACAAAGGAGTACAAAACTTTTGGTTGGTAAAAAATGATACCCTGATAACACTAAATAACGAAGACCAATACTGGAAATACAAAAGAGGAAGTTCCGTTTTTAAAATAAAGTAACATGGATAAAAAATCAACATATAAAGTCTGGAGATCCTCTTTTAGAACGGCAAATAGTATTCACCAAATATGGAAACTTCAAGCTGAATGGTTATTTCATTCAGCATCAATTATACTTGATAAAGCACTTAAGGCAAAAGAATCAATTGCTATAATTGAACCACCAAAAGACATTATAAAAAAGGGAGATTCATATTATGATATTATCCTTGATGACGCTTCTATGAACCAAGCTTTACTTTTAATTGGATATGGAATAGAAAACTTATTAAAAGGGCTTTGGGTTAATAAAAACAACCCTAATAAAGAACAAGTTGAAAGTGATAGAATAAATAGCAGGATTGCAACCCATAATTTAAGTGAATTAGCAAAAGAAATAGGTTTAGATCTTTCAGAAGAAGAAATTAGTACTCTTAATGTTTTTAGAGAAATAATTGAGTGGAGAGGTAGATATCCAATACCACTAAATGTTACAGATTATGCAAATTCAAAACGTGAAGGTTATTCTAAATTACTAAGTGGTTTTACAAAAACAAAAATACCAAAAGAGTTAAACTCAATTTTAGAAAAAATAAGCAATCATAAATAAAATTAACTACTCCACTCTCACAAGGCTCTGCATTATAGCAGACAAATGTTTTTCATGCCTGCGTAGGCAGGCATCCATTTAACAGTGCGGCTTATTAAATGCTTGGATTTCTGCCTTCGCAGGAATGATAAAAATGGTACTTTATTTACTTATCTCAAAAATATTGGGTTGTCCTCTTTCAAGCCAATCTACATATTCAACCATTGCATTCAAGTAATCTAAAATATAAATATTAATTCCGGAAAGGATGGCAATTATAATAATAGCTTTAGTTAAGCCATCTTGTTTAAAGAATAAACTAAATATAAAAACAGTTATCCCAAACCATATCGATAAAAAAGCTAAAAAGGTAACACTTACCCCAGTATGATGACAATCACCAGTCAATCCAACTATATCATATACAGTTAAAAGAAAAAGCTGTACAAAAATTACAAGTATTTTAAGTAACTTCAACATAAAAACTAAATATGCTAAAAAGATTAGCTAATTTAAACTAAAAAACTACACCTAGCAACATTGGAGTGCTTTAATTATACCTCCTAATTTCCCGACACTAACGACTTCCTAACTGCCAAGAGCTGCCATCTGAACACCAAGAGCGTCCATTTTACTGACATGAGCTGCCATCTGGACACCAAGAGCGGCCGTTTTACTGACACGAGCTGCCATCTGAAGGGTCGCATCTGCCAAAAGTATGACACGAGCTGCCATC
>JAUHYR010000030.1 GCA_030426475.1 Bacteroidia bacterium | reverse complement strand
ATCCTTAAATAAGAAAGAAATAAATAAAGATAAAACTAAGAGAAAGCTACAAACTACACTACTACCTAAAACAAAAGCCTCACATTGTGAGGCTTTTTTACTTATAAAAAAGTTTCATTTTCTTTTTTTAGGCTTTTTAATGTAAGTAGAAATGTTGTTTAATTCAGTTTCATTAAACACACATGTTCTTTTACAAATATCAGTATAAAAGTAGGGCTTACTTATTTTACTAGATAGAAAAAATGAGGTGTTAATATTAGCGTATATTATATAATCTGAATTAATCTTAAATGGATAACCACAGTCTCCTCCTCCAATCCCTGTGTATAATGCAACAGTGTCAGTATAGTTCTTCCCTTTAAGTAAGGATTTAATTACCACATTATATTTGATAAAATAATGGGAAATGGAGGAATTAGTCCCTTCAAGTTTTTCCTCAATTTTTATTAATGAGGAATCAACAACTGTTCCTATAAAAATTGAATGAGATTTTTTAATAGATATTTTTATAGGTTCATCTTCTATACACGAACAACAAAATGAGATTATTCCATAAGAAAGAAAAAAGCAAAAGAACAGCAGCTTTTTCAATAGATTGAAATTTACTGCAACTTCTTAGCTAAATCTTTAGGTACGGCATCTTTGTGCACCAATATATTCATGGTTTTGTAGCGTACAAAAGCTTCTGAGGCATAGAAATAACCATCACAATCATTATGCTTAGTTCCCCAAGAATTTTTTACAATGTAGTATTTATTGCCTTGTTGGTCTTTTACAATACCGGTAATGTGCATACCATGGTCGTCAGTAGTTTCAAAATTGTCAAACGCTTCTTGCCTTAGCTCTTGCGTAATTACTTTTTCTTGTCCGGGTGCATCAAAAATGCTTCCTTTTTTATCGGCTCCGGCATCGCTAAAGTTTTTATTGTCTTCTCCTGTTTTTACAATTTTTTCAGGGTCTTCCGGTACAATTGCTAATCCGTTTTTAAATGAAAATCCTTTTTCTGACACATCACTTGCCCAGGCAACGGTGTAGCCGTTCATAATGGCATTGTCAATAGTGTTCATCATTTCATCTAATTTTACATTGTACATGCTTCCCCAAATCCAGTTGTCAGGTACTTCTAATATAAATTTTTCGTAAAACGGATGATGTGTAAACGAAGAAATGGCAACGTAATCATCCATATTTAAGCCTAAACTTTTTGCATACGATTGTGGTGTGTATTTTTTTCCTTTTACTTCAAACTCTTTAGGTACAGATCCTAAGTAAGCATCTAATGTGCTTTCAATTGCAGATTTCCAAGCAGTAGTTAATTTACTCTTTTTAATCAACTGGTCTGCCATGGCTTTTACTAAATCATCCATTTCATCATGGTTATGTTCTTCAGCACCATAGTTTAGGCCTTTGTATGCTTCTTCCGGAACAATACCGTATTTCTTAATGATATATGGAATGTCATGAAATGCACCACCTGCAGCAAGGTTAATGTTTCCATGCATTCTTACATATTTATCTACTTTATCGGAATAAGCATTTCTAACAATAAACATTTCAGAAAGGTTTACTTTTCCTTTTCCCATTCTGATTAATTCTGATTCAAAGAAAGATAATGCAGAAAAACTCCAGCAGGTTCCTGTTCTATTTTGGTTTTGAACTTCAGTGGCTTCAAGGTCTTTTACTACGGTGAAAATATAGCCACCATCTTTTTTGTTGCGAAGAGTGTCCTGTGCGTTAGCTGTTAATAAAAGAACAATTGATAAAAAGGTAATAGAAATAATTTTTTTCATGACTTGTTTTTTAGGTAAATAAGAAATTTAAGCTGAAAACATTTTTTCAGGGTTTTCAAAGGTTTTAAACTCAATGGCATATCCATTAGGTCCTTTTAGCATAAAGCTTTGTTGTTCGAATGGCTGTCCTTCAAAAAGTGTTTCCGGTTCAATAAAAAAAGTATGTTTCAGTTGAATGATTTTGTCTTTTAGTTCGTTCCATTGCTTTTTGGGAAGTACTATTCCAAAATGGAAAACAGGAGTTCTTACTTTTCCCACAGAGTAATATTGATCTGTTTTAACGGCATTGGGCTGTAAAACAAAGGTTACCTGATGCCCATAAATGTCAATGTCTGCCCATTGAGGTGTATTTCTACCCACTTTGCAACCCAATACATCTCTATAAAATGCAATGGTGTCTTTTAAATTTTTAATAGGCAACGAAAGATGAAAACTACTTTCCATACAAACTAAAAAGGTTTGTGTAAATATAAGAATAGGAAAGCATATACGCCAAAAAAAGCTTACTCTTCCGCCACACCTAAAAATCGTTTTAGGTTTTCGTTAGTTTCATTTGCTTTCAAATCTTCCAATACAGCATCAATTTTTTCTTTTAATGCAGAGGTGGATTTTAGTTCGTTTCTTTTTTCTAACTCACCGTCATCGCCTGCTTTCATAGCATCTAGTTCTTCTTTTAATGAGGCTTCTTTTAAACTATACTTGCTTTGTAAGTCGTTTAGTGCTTGTATTCCTGAAAGTCTCATCCACCAGGCAGAACTATTTGCCGCTACATCTTTTAAAATAGGTAAACCTTTTTCTACGGTTTCATTATCTTGTTTTTTGAGGTAACGAGCATACGATTGTGTGTAAACAAACTTAGTGTAAGCACCTATTTTATCAAATGCGGAAATAAAGAATTCATTTTCTTCTTTTCCTCCATTTAGTTCATAAATAGAGGCAATGGCCAATAAGATAGATTCGTTTTCTTCGTTTTCCATTGATTTTGCTAATCCCATCGCTTTTTTACTATCTACTTTTTCATAAGCAGTTAGGGTAGATGCAATTACGGCATAGGAACTATCTTTAATTGTTTTTTCAAAAAGCGGAGCAATATCTTCATCCTTATAATACTTGCCTAAGGCATTAATAGCTGAAGAGCGAACCAATGACTTTTTATCGTTTAAAGCCATATTAATTAGCTTTTCTTTTACTTCTTCTTTGTTTGATTTTACAGCCTTTCTTATTTTATTGGTAGCAGTTCTTTTTAAATCCCAATATTTATCATTTAACGCAGCCACCACAACACTTATTGAAAGACTATCAGAGTTGCTTGACAATTCATTTAAGGCCTCATATCTATCTAGATAAAGTGGAGCATTATGATACATAAAAGCCCATTCTTCCTTAGTGTGATTATCTTTTTTCTCACACAATAACATTTTTTCTGCATCAAAGTTTACCAAGTTGGGTTGTGAAGGCACTTCAAACTCAAACTCTTGATTCACTTTGTCAATTACTACATCGTGTCGTTTAAATAATTTTCCGTCACAGTAAATGTCAATAGAAACAGGCAATTTATAAACTGGTGTTGTTTCAAACTTTTGTTTTTGAGTAACAAATACAAACTGTTTGTTTACCGTTGGGTCATAGTTGTATTCAATTTCTAAATCAGGGTGACCGCTGGCATAAAACCATTGATTAAAAAACCAGTTTAAATCTTCTCCCGTAACTTCTTCAAATGCTAATCTTAACTCATGCATTTCTACATCTGTGTATGCATTTTTTTCAAGATAAAGTTTTAAGGAAGCAAAGAAGGCATCGTCTCCCACATATTTTCTTAGCATGTGTAATATTCTTCCGCCTTTGGCATAAGAATGACTATCAAACATATCTTCTTTGTCGGCATAATCAAAACGAATCATGTCTTCCTGCTTTCTTAAGGATTCCTGTAAATACTGATTTTGTTGTGTTTGACCATGCTCATCAGCAGCGTCTCTGCCATGTTCAAATTCTCGCCATAAATATTCTCCGTAAGTGGCAAATGATTCATTTAACGGAAGATTAGCCCAACTTTCGCAGGTTACTAAATCACCAAACCAATGGTGAAATAATTCGTGCGCGATAATGTCTTCATTATCAGAGTCGATTAATTCTCGTTTAGTAGCATGTAAAAATTCACCATGAATTACTGCTGAAGTATTTTCCATAGCACCCGAAACATAATCTCTTACCACAACTTGATGGTATTTTGCCCAAGGATACTGAACGCCTAATACATTTGAATAAAACTCAATCATTTTTGGAGTTTTACCAAAAATATCTTTAGCGTAAGGTGCATACTCATGTTCTACATAATAGTTAACATCTATGTTTTTCCATTTGTCTTTTGTTACGGAAAAATCTCCTACAGCCATCATAAATAAATAGGGAGCATGCGGTTTGTCCATTTTCCAGTAATCTGTTCTAGTGCCATCTTCATTCATCTCAGAAAACTGAAGTGTTCCGTTAGAAAGTGTTTTAAATTTATTTTGAACGGTAATGTAAATTTCTTGAGTACATCTTTCATTTGGAGCGTCAATGGTGGGAAACCAACAAGAGCTTGCTTCTGTTTCTCCTTGCGTCCAGATTTGCTGTGGCTTTTTTGGGTCGCTTCCATCATGATTGATAAAGTAAAGACCTTTGTCAGAAGTAATGGCAGAACTTCCTCCTTCTTCTAATTCTTCTGGCTTAGCAGTGTATTCAATGTAAAGCGTGTACTTATCGTTTTTGGTATATTCTTTATCAAGCTTTATATCCAAAAATAATTTGTCGTAATCATATTTTAAGTCTGTTTTCTTATCACCTTCTACTAAAGCTACTTTTTGAATGTCAAAACCTTTGGCATCTAGTTTTACATGATTAGTGGCAAAGAAATAGGGCTTTAAAGTAAGCCATGCTTTTCCGTAAAGCTGCTGTTTTTCCCACTTAAATCTAACGTCTAATTTGGTATGTAATAAATCATGGTATCTGGTTTTTGAAGGATTGTAAACCGGACGGGAAGGAATAGCACTTACGCTTAGCGTATCAAGATTAATTATCTGAGTATTATCCGTAACATCTTTAGTTGTTTTACAAGAAATAGTAACTAAAGCAAATGCAATAAAGATTAAAATCAGCTTCTTCATATTCATACAAAATTTAAGGAATGTAAAAGTAATATTAATTTAAGCTTAAACCAGCTTTAATGGATGAGTGGAAAAGAAAAATTATAAACGGAAACTATTCTGTAAGTTCAAGTCGGTATTCTCTACCTTTAAGTGTTGCGGGAAGTCCTTCAGACATCCACAGAGGAGCAGGTTTATCTTGTAAATAATGGTCAAAAAACTGCTTCATTCTTACACTCAAATCTTTTCTGTTGGCATCTTTCATTAAATTGTGTTGGTCGCCATTGTAGTTAAGCATCCATACTTTTTTATCTAACCTACGAAGTGCACAGAAATACTCTATTCCTTGATACCAGGGTACAGCTCCGTCATTATCGTTATGCATGATAAGCAATGGTGTAGTTACTTTGTCAGCAAAGAAAACGGGAGAGTTTTCGATATATAAATCCAAACCATCCCATAGGTTTTTGCCAATTCTACTTTGTGTTTGTTCGTATTGAAATGCCCTGTTCATACCACTTTCCCAGCGAATTCCACCGTAAGCACTAGTCATATTACTAACTGGTGCACCTGCCATGGCAGCAGCAAACATATTGGTTTGTGTAACAATATAAGCGGTTTGATAACCACCCCAACTTTGTCCTTGCAGACCAATTTTGTCTTTATTAACAAAGCCTTTTTTAATTAAGCTTTTTGTTCCACTTACAACTGTATTGAGGGCATCTTTTCCCGGATGTCCTGTTCCGTAAGATATATCAGGAACAAAAATTAAATATCCCGCACTTAAATATTCCGGTAAATGGAAGTGAACGGTTGAGGGCGTTGGTCTGGGAGCAATATATTGATGAAATCTGTCGGTAAGCTTTTCGTAATAATACACTATCATGGGATAGGTTTTGGTAGAGTCAAAGTTTTCGGGTTTGTAAAGCATACCTTTTTCATCTACACCGTTGTTTTTCCATTTCACCATTTCAACGGTTCCCCAAGAATACTGGTCTTGCTGCGCTTGCAAATGGGTAAGTTTTTCTAACGATTGTGGAAATTCACTAGAGTACTCAAGTTCCGGGTATTTAGAGAAACTCATTCTTCTAACTAAAAAAGCATCGGCATTTTTTGCTTTAGAAAATTGCGCAAACATATACTCTCCTTGCATTAAAATGGAAGGCTCTTCTTTATCTCCCAGTTGGTGAACATACATGCCTGTTGCTTTTGTTTCATCATCAGTACCTCTCAAATAAATAATATCTCCTGTTTTATAAATTTCCTTTTCTTCATCCGTTTTAATTACTCTAAAACTCACATTTCTTTCTCTTCCGTTTTGGGTAACCTTTAGCGGTTTGTTTTTTCCGGTTAAGTCAAATCGCCATAAATCAAATTTATCATAGATATAAACGGCATCTTTTTCCCATAGAGCAATTCCATGCGCCCAAGGTTCAACAGGAATGTCAACGGTTTCTATATAAAACGGAACAGGAAGAGTTTTAGTAAGATTTATTGCCTCAAGGGTTTCAGTATTGGTTTTATACCAGCTGGAATCTTTATGGTTAAACCAAATCAAATATTTACCATCTGGTGAAAGTGAAGATTCATAGGTTTTTTTCTTTTCAAATAAAAGTTTTCTTTCGCCTGTTTTAATGTCCACTAAATAATAATCGGCATACGAAACAGCTTCCCAAGTAGTGTAAAGATTATATTTTTTTGATGCCAGGCCTAGAGCCTTTAAGCCGTTGTTATAGTTATATAAACTAACAGATTCCATGGACTCATCGGCTAGCTGAATCATTTTATCATCAACTATGTGGTAAACCGCCAAGTAGTTTCTTTCTAGTTCCTTTTTTAAGTTGATAAGCTGAAAGGTCTGTAAGTCTTTATCATGCCATGACCAAACATCTAAAACTGCTTTTTCATCTTCGGGAATGGTATCTTTAACTTCTTCTAACGGATTAGGAGCAGTTCCAAAAAATATTCGTTCTCCATTGTCTGAGAAAAATGGTTTTTTATATTCACTAACCGACCACTCTTTTTGAAGTGAAGGATGATTTACTCCAACAACTTGATTTGCTTTTATTTCTCCTTTTCTCCAAAAGGCAAGCGTATATAGTTTAGTTTTTGAAGTATCAGTAGTAAGTAAAAAAGCAAGCTGGGTTCCGGCTTTATCAAAGGCTAAGTGTTTTGCTTTACCCGGCCCGTTGTAAAGAACAATTTCTTTTGTATCATAAGGTTTTATGATAACCTTCACTGAATCTAAAGAGTCTTTCCATTCGCAAATAAAACCGGCTGTTTCACCACCATCTGAAATAGCATATTCTTTTATATTCTCAACTTCAAATTTTTTATTGTTAGTAGGGTTCCAATAAACGGCAGTTTTTCCATCTTTTTTTACTTTTTTCTCCGGCTCTTCTTTTTTCTTTTTACACTTTTTCTTCTTCTTTTTTTTCTTTTTCTTGGAAGTATCTTTTTTAGGGTCGTCTATTGCTTTGTGATAAACTAGCCATGAAGAACTGTCTTTAGGAAACGCAAAACTTTTAACGTTTGGAATTTTTATCAGACTGTCAGATTGAAAAATGTAGATTCCTAAAGTGTCTTTTGGAAAATCATCCGGCTTTTTCTTGGCTATTTTTAGTTTTCTGATGGTATCTTCTTGAGCGATAATGTGAAAAGCGGCATAACCTGAACCTGGAGAAATTTTTCCATTTTTCCCTCTGGGAATACTATCTGTCTTTTGTTTGTCAGGGTTGGCAATATAATACATGCCGTCTCCTTTGTGGGGATAAATTTCGTAACTTACCCATTGACCATTATTGCTAATTTCATTATTAGTAATAGCTTTCCAGCCATCATAAACTTCGGGAGTAATAATTTTTTTGTTAGGATTTTGTGCACTTACATGAAAGCAAAAGCAGAGAAAACTTACAGTTATTATTATTTTTGAGAACTCTTTCAAATTTTAATTGTGCAATTCAGAACAATAATAAACAATAAACCTTTATCGTACAAAATTGATTACGACAAAGTTCTGTTTTTCTTGGGCTCTTGTTTTTCAGATAACATTGGGCAGCGATTTGTGGACAGAAAATTCAATACAACAATTAATCCTTTTGGAAATATTTACAACCCTGTTTCTATTTTTAAAAATATATCCAGAGTATTAAATAATGAGGAAGTATTGGAAGAAGAAATATTTTTTTCTAATGAACTTTACTTTTCTTTTTTTCATCACACTTTATTGGCTAACACCAACAAAGAAGCTTATAAACTTGAAATCAACAAGCTTATTCATGCATCTCACAACTCTATTTTAAGTACGGATGTATTAATCATTACGTTGGGAACGGCATGGGTTTACGAAACCAAATCGAATAAAGAAGTTGTAGCCAATTGTCATAAATTACCTTCTTCTCAATTTGAGAAAAGACTACTAAATCTTAAAGAAATCACATCGGGTTTTAGTGAAATGTTTAAAGAACTAAAAAAAGGAAACCCTAAGCTTAAAGTAATTTTTACACTTAGCCCTGTGCGACATATTAAAGACGGAATAGAAGAAAATAGTCTAAGTAAAAGCATTTTAAGGGTAGCTATTCAGGAAATAGTAGATTATTACGAAGACTGTTTTTATTATCCTGCTTATGAAATTATGAATGATGACTTAAGAGATTACCGATTTTATGAGAAAGATTTAATACACCCGAATGAGCAAGCAGTGGAATATATATGGCAGAATTTTTTAGAAAAAGTAGTTTCTGAAAATGCCAAACAAACAATTAATAAAGTGGAAAAAGTTTTAAGTGCCGTAAATCACAAACCATTCAATAAGTCTACTCAATCTCATCAGAAGTTTATTGAGAAAACATTGGCTGAAATTGCAGAACTAGAAAAAGTATTACCGGGAAAATTTGAGGAGGAAAGAGAGAAACTAATCAATTAGTTTTTTTGGTTTTTCTTTTAAACTCATGTTTGCAGTTTCCACATTTAAAAATAGTTTCAACATATAAAGGATAAGTAAAAAGTAAAAGCGATAAAAGGAAAGAAAAAATGCCTTTTACACTTTTTATCATAGTTGTGTACTGCCCAATAATATTAGCAGAATTGCATTTTGGGCAACAAATGGGTTCTCCATTTTCATCAAGATATTCTGATTTTTGAACTTCATTCAAAATTGATTTAGCTTTTTCATAATCATCTTCATTAACTTGTAGCTTAACTCCTCCAACTGTGACATTCCAAAGTGGATTTAAGCCTACCGTATGTTCATCATGAATAAAAGAAGTAATTCCTTCACTTTCCAGTTTACTTCTAAGGATATGTGCGTCAACAGCTGAATTAAATACTTGAAGCGTTACTAATTGCATTACCCAAAGCTAATTCAAAAATTTATTTAAAATACTATCCAGCAAGTTATTTTTAATAGCCGGTTTTTTATAGCTATATATTTTTGCTAAATACTCTTGTTCGGGTTGGTTAGGTGTAGGATAAATTTCTGCAGAAACACCTAAATAATATAAATCCATGATGGAAGAATAACCTGAACGGCAAAAAACTTTTTCGGCATTTTTTACTGCCTCAGCAAAATCATGATCGTTTAAATGATTCACAATTTCAACATGCTCATAAGCCAATCTTTTTTTATCAGGTTGGCCAGTTATTAAGAGGTGTTTTCCTTCTACTGCACTAAATTTCTTGAATAAAAAATCCTCAAAATCGCTTCGGCTTGGCTCAGGACCGGAGACAATGCCAATATATTTGTAAGAAATGTTGAGCGGAGTCGAAACATGTTCAAGTGTTGCATGAACATCCATAAACCTAGATATTGGACCAATATACTCAACATCAAAATCAACTTTTCCGTGCGAAAGTTTGCCTGTTAAACTTTTATTTTCATCTTCAAAATCAGGAACCCAGCAAACAGTAAACTTTTTTATTTTTTGATGGTTGAGTTGGTTAACACTTTTCTTTAAAACTGGAGAAGAAATAAACAACTGGTGCGTAATAAATGCAGCCGGAATATTGTCGTGATATAACCCATATCGGTTATCAGAAATGATGTGCGTAATATTTTCTTTTTGCACGATTTCCTGTAAGATTTCATTTTCTTTTTTGATGACAGAAATGATTTTTGGTAACTGCAAACTCATGTTCAGCAACATGGATTTATGCTTGTAATTCACATTGTATTCGGGTAATTCGTAAACTTTGAGAGTTGGAAAATAAATTTTCAATAAGGCTAATGCGTTTCCTGAACTTCCTATAATCACCTCCACATTTCTCTCTAACAGTTTTTTAATAATTGGGATGCTTCGGGTGGCATGTCCCAATCCCCAATCTAACACTCCATAAAAAACGGTTTGTTTTCGCATCCACTCAAAAGTAATTTTATTTATTTAAATTTCTAATTTCGCACTCAATGGAAACAATAGTAATTAGCGGAGCAGGAAAAGGACTGGGAAAAGGCTTAGCCATGTATTTTGCCATGAAGGGCTATAATGTGGCTATTGCGTCCAGAACAAAAGCTGACTTAGATGAAATTTCGGAGACTGTTGCCAAAGGAAAATTTGCCGGAAAACTATTTACTGCTGTTGCCGATTTATCTAAAAAAGAAGAAGTAGAAAAGTTTTGCGAAGAAGTAAAAAATCAGTTTTCAGAAATAAAAGTTCTGATTAATAATTTAGGCATTTATCAGCAAGATAGTATTGAAAATTTTAATGAAGAAGTGCTGGATAGAAATTTAAACACTAACTTAAAATCGGCTGTGTGGCTGACTGAAAATCTTGTTCAACCGATTATAAAAACCAAAGGAAACATCATCAATATTTGTTCGGTGATTACGAAGCGGCCGAGAAAAGATGGATTTTCTTACACCATTTCTAAAGCAGCATTAAAAGGCTTTAACGATTCTATTCGTGAAGATTTGCGTGAAAAAGAGGTGAAGGTTTCTGCTATTTATCCTGCTGCTATTAATACTTCATCTTGGGCGGGAACGGATGAAGAAACGTTACAACAGTTGATTCAACCGGATGACATTGCCAGAGCCATTGAAACCATTTTGTCGGCAAATGATGCAACTCTGTTTTCTGAAATTCATATAGATAATTTAAGGTCAATCTAGAAAATGCCAAAGAATAAGTTATTTCGGTTTTCGGAAATGGATACGTTTCCAAACGTAATTCAAGCAACCATTGGTGAAGTGTTGAATAATGATTATAAACTAAAGGGAAAGTGGAAGCGAGATTATTTTAAAAACGAAAATCCTATTATTTTAGAAGTGGGTTGCGGAAAAGGTGAATATACCGTTGCATTAGCTGAAAAATACCCTGATAAAACTTTTTTTGGGCTTGACATAAAAGGTAACAGAATGTACATAGGTGCTAAATATGCATTAGAAAATAACTTAGACAATGTTCGTTTTTTTAGAACACGCATAGAGTTTGTGAATTCTATTTTTGGAAAAGACGAAGTAGATGAAATTTGGATAACTTTTCCTGACCCACAGATGAAAAAGGGAAGAGCCCGAAAGCGATTAACTCATCCACTTTTTTTAAACAGATACATACAGATTTTAAAACCGGGCGGCTTAGTTCACCTAAAAACGGATAGCCAGTTTTTATATGATTTTACCCAAGAGGTGTTGGCAGAAAACAAAGATTTTGAAAAACTGTTTGCTACCAATGATTTGTATTCGAGAGACATTACCAAACTAGAACCTGAAATTCAGGGAATATTAGACACCAAAACGTTTTACGAAAATATGTTTTTGGCAAAAGGAATGCCGATTACTTATACAAGGTTTAGGAAGAGGTGAAGTACTATTTCCAATGCTTTGGGCGTTTAATAATGAAATCTGAAATTGTCTCAATCTCATTATCTAACATAGAATTCTCAAATCGTTGAATATGTCTTTCTAACTTGATGTACAAATCAGACATGTTTACTAAATCATTCGAATATCTTTTTGGTGGAAAAAACACCCAAATTTTATGTTTGCTATTTATTTCTTTTATAGCTTCTATAGGTGGTATTAGGTCACTATCTGCTGAGACTAAAACTGAAATATCACACTTCTTATTGACTACATCAGTAAGCATTTGTGTGGATATTCTCACATCAGTTTCTTTTTCTTCATATTGCGGAATCGAATCTTTACAATTTCTGCAAATAAGGGTCTTTTGTAGAAACTTACCTAGATGTAATTGAAATTTTGGGTTTAATTTATTAGCAGAAAAAAATAAATCTTGTCTGTCAGCTTTATCTGCATTTTTTTGCACAGCTGAAAAATATTTAACGGAGATTAATTCTTGATGGGGCTTCAAGAACGATTGAAGAAATTTCACCATATCTAGCCAATAATATTTTCTCCACTTTTTTGATTTTAAACCAAAATAGAAGTTGAAACCATCAACATAAAAGATTACTTTTTGTTTGTTTTTCATCACAAAAAAGCCCTCTTCAATTGAGGGCTCAAGCCTATGACTGTCTCATCATAGGGGGGTTTTAATTTTTTACAAATGTACGACTTTTTTTCTTAAATTATTTAGAATCAGTATAAATAGTAAGCTCAGTCATTTCATAATTTCTAAGATTTATTTCCTCCCGATTGCCATTCTGGTTCCGCTAATGGCGTTTAGTTTTAATTTGCCGGAATATTCATCCACAGCTTTGCTTACGTCTTCTATCATTCCGTAATCGTGCCATACAATAATACCGTTAGGGGCTAAATTTTTAATAGCATTTTCGGTATCGCTTATTACATATTTGTAGTGGTGGCAACCATCAATAAAAATTAAATCAAATGGCCCGCCCAATGAACCCCAATCTATGGTAGCACTATCGCCAAAAGCTCTTGTAATTTTAGGTTGAAGTTCAGGGTGTTCGTTTATGTGTATTCCTACTTCATCTTTTTGGCTATGGTTTTTATACATACTAGGAACTTCTACGCTTAATTTTCCATCCCAATCTTCGGGTAAATCCAGTGTAACTACTTTGGCATCTTCTGCCACATTTGCCGCTAAATTAATGGTGGTGTTTCCGTTAAAAGTTCCTATTTCTAAAATGCGTTTGCAGTTTTGTGTTTTGGCAATTCCGCAAATCACCACAGCTTCATAGACATCCATACTGGTGTAAGGGTCTCTGTCAAAACTGTTTACCAATTTTATGGCTGCTTTTTTTAAGGCAGGAAATAAATTTTCGGCACGCTCTCTTTCCAGTTTTCCGTAGCTCCAGCTACCTATACGGTAAGCTTCCTTGTCTTTTGGTTTTATTCCAAACGGAAATAATCTTCGGTGTGCAGTTTTTATTGCCGTTACCGGATTAGTAACCAATGAAGGAATGCTTTTTATGATTTGTTTGAATGTTGACATTTTTAAGGTCTTCTCTTATTTTCATGCTTCGACTCCGCTCAGCATGACAAGTTTAGGATGACTATTTTAATTAGTTAATGCTTTTTGAGAAACTGCCCAGTTTAAATTGTTTTTTGCTAAATCAAAGTTAGGATTTATTTCTAATGCTTTTCCACAAGCTTCAATGGCTTTATCCCATTGTTTTAATTCATTGTAAGCAGAACAAATGTTATTGTAAGCTTCTACACTGTTTGGATTTATTTCTAATGCCTTTTGTGCATAAAGGATAGACTTGTCAAACAATCTTAATTGATAATAAGTCAAGCTGGCGTTTAAATAATTTTCGGCAGTGGGGCTTTTTTCTATTTCAGCAAGAGCAGTAGCTTCAAAATACTTACGTTGCTCAACATTGTTTTTATTACCAATCGCTACTTCAAATGTTGGATTTATTTCTATGGCTTTGTTACAAGCTTCTATGGCTTTTTCCCATTCACCCAGTTTGTTGTAGGCCGAGCAAATATTGTTGTAAGCCTGAGCATAATTAGGGTTTAAACTAATAGCTATTTTGGCTGCTTCAATACATTTTTCATACTTACCTTTATTATAGTATTTTACACTTAAATCTACATATCCGTCAGCAGTTGGGTTTTTTGCAAGATCTGCCTCCATCATTTCAAAAAGTGAAATTCGTTCTTTACTCCATAGTAAATAGTTTTGTGTAATAACATCATTCGGGAAGTTTTGTAAAGTTTGAGTAGCCATATTTTCCAATTCATCCCAGCGCTCGGTTTCGTAATAAATTTCCATTAATGAATGTCGTGCATCCAAATGACCACTGCTTAATGCAATACATTTTTTTAGAACTTCCGCAGCTTGATCAAACTGTTGTTTACCCATTAAAAAGCTGCCATAATAAAAATAGGCCTCCGGGTTTTCGGGACCATATTTTATGGCGTTTTGGTAATAATACTCTGCAGAATCTATTTGCCCGATTACACTTTTTAAAACGCCCATATTCACGTTTAAATAAGAATAGTAGGGGATTAGGTTAAAGGCATTTCTATAATATTTTTCTGCTCCGGTATAATCTCCGTTTTGCATCAATGCCAATCCATAATTCATTTGGCCTCTTCCGTTTTTTGGGCTTTTTTCGGTTACATCTTTCCACAGTGAAACTCCATCATGCCAAACCTCATTTCTATGATGAACTCCTTTTGCATGAGCACCAATTACAACTACAAAAACTCCAAGTAAAACTATTTTTTTAGAAGCAAAACTAGGTTTGTTTACGTACAAGTAATTCAAATATCCAAATAGCGAAATAATTAAGCCGATATAAGGAAAAAATGTTCGGTGGTCGTTCATTACTTCTGCAAAAGGGATAATACTTGAAGTAGGTAAAAGCGCTATTAAAAACCAACAAATACCGAATGAAACCAGTTTTAAGTTTTCTTTTTTAGCACACACAATAGTAAGGTAAATCATGAAAGCTAAAAACAATATTCCTAGCCAAAATTTGCCGTTTGCCAAGCTCTCAAATACAGTTAAATCAGAATCTGCTGAAAGATGAATAGGTAAAATAAAGTTGAATACGTACAGAAAAATAACATAAGGTTGTACTAAAATATAATCCAGCCTGCTATACGTTCCCGGAATAAATGTTTCGGGAGTCATTTTGGCTTGAAAAACATAAAAAACACCGCAAAGTAGGAGAGAAGGTACTGCGGCTAGAAGAGATTGTACAATCGTTTTGAAAACACCTGCTTGAAATAAATTAAACGAACTTTTCTTTTCAAATAAATGAACGTAAAAGAAAAACATGGCCGGGAAAACCAAAATGGCAGGTTTTACCAATAAGCCAATAAATAAAGGAATTAAGTAAAGTTGAAACTTTCTTTTTTCAGGATATTTGATGAATACCCAAAAAGAAATGATTCCGAAAAAAGTAGAAAACAAGTCAGAACGGGCAGATATGTAGTTAATGGTTTCTGCATTGGCAGTATGAAACATGTAAAATACCACTCCAAAAAAAGCAAACCATGAGTAATGGTTTTTAAATACATTTTGAAAAAGTTTTTTCAGAATAAGAAACATTATAATTCCTTGCAACAGATAAAAAATGAAAATGGTTAAATGAAACTGAAACGGCTCCATTTTTTGTCCTGCCAATTGATAATCAATAGCATAAAGTGTTGGCATCAATGGCCTGTAGGACTGGTTTGCCGGTAATGTAGTAAGTGTAGTTGGGTCTTTGAAAAAAAGAGGGATATTACTAATGTCTCTAATAAATGCATTATTGACAAGAGAGTGCGCATCATCAAAATGAAAACCGTTATCAAAATGATTACGGTAAACAAAGGTGAGTGCAATGGCACTAATAATTCCTAATATCAGAATTTTGTTTTTCAAAGTAGTAAGTGTTTGAGCCAACTAATATACTTCTTATTCTTTAATGGTAAAGAAAACAGCAAGTGTAAACTTTATTATCTTTGGGCGCTTTATGGCTCTATTCGGAAAAGAAAATAGCGGAAATGAGATGTCTTTTTTAGAACATCTGGAGGTGTTACGGTGGCATTTGGTGCGTATAGTTTCCGTAGTTTTAATTTTCGGTGTCGTTTTTTTTATTTTCAGTCGTTACATCTTTGACCATGTAATTTTAGTATTAGCCGAAGAAGACTTTTGGACGTATCAGCAATTTTGTAAGTTGTCTCATTTACTTGGTTTAGGAGAAAATCTGTGTATGACCGATTTAAAACTGAACTTTCAGTCCATTTCCATGTCAGGTCAAATTACTACTGATTTAGTGGTTTCATTAATTGGCGGTTTTATTGTTGCGTTTCCTTATGTGTTTTTTGAAGTATGGAGATTTATCGCTCCGGCACTAAAATCAAAGGAAAAAAAATATGCCGCCTGGACGGTTTTCTTTTCTACCATACTATTTATAGGTGGAATTTTATTTGCCTATTATTTAATTGCACCGCTGACAGTTCAGTTTTTAGGAAACTACCAGGTTTCTGAAAAAGTGGCTATTAACATTACCATAAACTCATACATTACTACGGTGAGCACAGTTATTTTGGCTTGTGGTATCGTTTTTCAATTACCGCTAATGGTTTATTTCTTATCAAAGATTGGAATACTTACACCTGAATTTATGCGGAAGTATAGAAAACACGCCATTGTTATTACGCTTATTTTATCTGCCGTAATCACTCCGCCAGATATTTCCAGTCAAATTTTAGTATCCTTGCCAATATTATTGTTGTACGAAGTAAGTATATTTATTTCCGCTTCAGTGAACAAACGAAAAAAGAAATTAGCCAATGGATAAGGTAGAAGAATTCAATGCCTATCGTCAAAAGATGAATGACAAGTTGCTTGCAGAAGATAACTTGGTGCTAAAAAGATTTTTTAATTTAGACACCAACACCTATGCTGATGGCGCTTTAAGTTCACAAACCAAAGAAATGCTTGGGCTGGTGGCTTCAATGGTGTTGAGGTGTGATGATTGTATAAAATATCATCTGGAAACCTGCTACAAACAAGGCTTAAAAAAAGAAGAATTGTTAGAAATATTTAGCGTTGCCAATATAGTAGGAGGTTCTATCGTTATTCCACACACCAGAAGGGCGTTAGAGTTTTGGGAAGAACTAGAGAATCACTATAAGAAATGATTTTAAGAGCAGAAAATATTGTTAAAAAATATAAAAGCCGAACGGTTGTTAAAGGTGTTTCTGTAGAAGTAAAACAGGGAGAAATTGTTGGTTTACTTGGTCCTAACGGAGCAGGAAAAACAACTTCTTTTTACATGATTGTAGGTTTAATAAAGCCTAATGAAGGAAAAATATTTTTAGATGATAAAGACATTACCGCCATGCCAATGTATAAAAGAGCTCAGAACGGTATTGGCTATTTAGCACAAGAAGCATCTGTTTTTAGAAAATTAAGCATTGAAGATAATATCAGAGCCGTGCTTCAAATGACTGATTTAACAAAAGAAGAACAAGAAGCGAAATTAGAAGAACTGATTGAAGAATTTAATCTGGGACATGTAAGAAAAAACAGAGGTGATTTACTTTCCGGTGGAGAAAGAAGAAGAACGGAAATTGCCAGGGCATTGGCTGTGAGTCCAAAATTTATTTTATTGGATGAACCTTTTGCGGGCGTTGACCCTATTGCTGTGGAAGACATACAATCTATTGTAGCTAAATTAAAAGAAAAGAACATTGGCATTTTAATTACCGACCATAATGTGCATGAAACCTTAAACATTACCGACAGAGCATATCTTTTATTTGAGGGAAGCATTTTAAAAGCAGGAACTGCACAAGAATTAGCGGATGACGAACAAGTGCGTAGGGTTTATCTTGGCTCTAATTTTAAGTTGAGGTAGTTTTATTCAGCTTTCCTAGTATTCAGATTAAGTCCTAAGCCTAAACTTATTCTTAATTCATCAACAGGTGTGATATTGTATTGGGTAGCAATACTTGCTTTTACATAACGGACATTAAGTAACAAGTGAAAAACTTTAGGTGCATAATAATTAAAGCCAATTACACCACTAATAGCAGGGTTTAAGCTTTCATTTTTAAAATCGCTGCTTGCCAAAAGAATTACATCTTGGTTGCTTTTTCCGTAAACAAAACCGGGTTGTAAACCTATATATGGGTCAAAGCTTTTACTATTGAATAAGTGGTAAGCAGCACCTGTGTAGAATGAATGATTAAATACAAAAGGAAAATCTACTCTATTATTTCCGGCATTAAAAAAATCCACAAACAAAAATACATCACTTCTTATAGAAAATCTTCTGTCTAAATAATATTCTAAGTCAGTGCCGATATTAGCAGTATTAAGGCTATTATAGTTGAGCAATGTGCCATGAGCAAAACCTAGTTGGGCACGTAGAAGCCCTTTTCTTATCACAGAACTTTCCTCTTGAGCTTTTGCAAAAAAGCTAGAAAGTATGATTAGTAACATTAAAAAATATCTTACCATAAATCAGCAATTTTAGCATTAATGCTCAGAGTTAAAAATAAATGGCCTTCTAAACCAGTGTTACCATGGGAATGATTGTGTCCATCACCTACTTGCAAATAAGTTTCTCCTTCAGCCGATTGTAATTTTTCGTATTCGATTTCTCTTCCTAGGTGTATCATGTACTGTGTTCCAACCGAAATATTTATTAGCTCTAAATTAAAGCTTGTACCTAAGCCCATTTGGACGGCAGAACTCCAACGGTTGTCGTAAGTCGGAATATAATAGTAAGACCTAACGGAAGTATAATCAAAACAATGACCTGCCAAGAAATAAGGTTGAAATACTTTGTCATAGGAATCGTATGGGTAAAACATTACACTCCAGCCAATATGTGCATCATTTCTTTTTCCTAATCCATCTAAATTAGTAGTAATATAATCAGCAAACCATTCAGTATTAATGTATTTTCCGAATCGTAACCGAAACTGTCCACCTGTGCCGTATCCGGGCTGAGCATCGTGCCCAAAAACACTCATGGTACTTCGCATTCCCAATTGAAACTCTCCACCAGAGTTATCTTTTGTTTTTTCTTGCGCCCAAGACATTATTGAAATTAGTAGAAACGGTATCCACAAAAGTCTTTTCATAATGGTTTGCTTTACGGGTTTTTTGACCGAGTTGTACTTCTTATAACGATAGCAATTAAAAAAATTATATGTAATAATATTAAAAAATATATTTTTAGCGATTCTTTAAAAAAATAGTAATGAACAAGTTTTTTGAAATTAATAAGAAAATTGCTGAATCTACTTGGTTTCAGACGGTAATTATATTGACCATTGTTGCTGCGGGTGTGTTGGTTGGAATACAAACTTACGGAGATGCTGTTGCGCATTTACATGATACCCTTATTCTCTTAGATCATATTATTTTGGCAATATTTACTGTTGAGGTTTTTGTAAAAGTATTTGCCGAAGGAACTAAGCCATGGAGATATTTTACGGATGCCTGGAATATTTTTGATTTTTTGATAGTAGCAGTTTGTTATGTGGCTATTTTCATGCCTTCTGTTGATGCTTCTTTTATTGCTGTTCTTAGATTAGCGAGAATTTTAAGGGTGTTTAAATTAGTTACCGCAGTTCCTAAATTACAATTATTAGTAGGCGCACTTTTAAAATCAATTCCATCAATGGGATATGTGGGTATTTTGCTTTTACTTCTCTTTTACATCTACGCTACAATGGCCGTATTTATTTTTGGAGGAAATGACCCTCTTCACTTCGGAACATTAGGAAAAGCTATGTTGTCATTGTTTAGGGTAGTAACTCTTGAAGATTGGACGGATGTGATGTATATTAATATGTTTGGTTGTGATCATCCAATATGGGGTTATGGCGAAGAATGTGGTTGTGAAAACCCACAAGCTTTTGGCTGGGGCTCTGCCGCATTTTTTGTTTCCTTTGTTTTAATAGGAACGATGATAGTTTTAAACTTATTCATAGGTGTAATTATGAGCAGCATGGATGAGGCAAAGGCTGATGCGGAGGCACAATATAAAGAAGAAAAATTAGCTGAAAATGATTATACTGCCGTTGACGAGCTGAATGAATTAACCAATAAATTAGATGCTCTCAAAGAACAAGTGGATTCTATTTATCATAGGTTAAAAGACAAAAAATAAAATCATACTTTATAACCTAGTATACATATGTCGTCAACTTGGTCGTATCCATTTTTCCACCTTTTAAGCTCTTTTTCAAGCATCTCCTTTTGATTTTCTAATGGTTGTTCTGAAATCGAAATAAGTAGATTTTTAAAGTTTTTATATTTATATTTCTTCCCCTTATCTCCTCCAAACTGATCTGGAAATCCATCACTAAATAGGTAAATAGTGTCGTTTTTTTCAAGCCTGATAACATGCTCATCAAATTGTTTTAAATATGAGTGTGAACCAATAGGTTGTTTATTAGCCTTGACTTCAATGAGGGTTTTATTTTTCACTATGTAAAGACTATTGTTGGCTCCAGAATATTTTAACTCATTGTTTTTTAAGTTTATTGAGCAAAGTGCGACATCCATTCCATCTTTTACATCAATTTTACTTTTTCTAAATTGTTCAATTACAATTTCTCTAGTTTTATCGAGTATTTTAGAGGGTTCTATTATATTAAACTCTTTTAGTGCACTTCTTAGCGCATTGTAACAAATTACGCTTATCATAGCTCCTGGAACTCCATGGCCAGTACAGTCTGCCACAGCAAAATAGGTTAACTCATTTTGATATTCAACCCAATAAAAATCGCCACTCACAATGTCTTTTGGGTTAAAGAAAATAAAACTATTTTTTAAATGCTTATTTATCTCTTCTTTATCTGGAAGAATTGCGTCTTGAATTCTTTTAGCATAATGAATGGAAGCTGATATCTCTCTATTTTTTTCTTCTATATCTTGTTTTTGTGATTCAACTTTTTGTTTTTGAAATGCAATAAGTTTATTTTGCTTTCTCGTGATCTTAAGACGACTAAAAACTATTACAGAAAAGACAATAGTTAAAATTAGGATTATAGAAACAGATATGATTATGAAAGTTTGTCTTTCTTGTTCTATTTTCAGAAGCGCATCTTTTTTTTCTTGCTCTTTTTTTGCTGCTAACTTTTCTTGTTCATATTTATAGTTTAAGTTTTTTGTGATAAGTTCTTTTTGATTTCTTTTTTGCTTTAAGCTATCATTCATAGAGTAAGAAAGTTGAAGCATTTTAATAGCTTTTTCATAGTCTTTCTCATAGTCTAATATATCATATAATAATTTTGAAGCTTCATAAATATTTTCGGGATAACCTAATTCTTCAGCTATTTTTAATGACTTTGTGGCATATCTTTTTGACTCTTTTATGTTTCTTAGTTCATAATATAATTTCCCAATTTTTTTTAGAGCAATACTTTCGTACCTTTTATTAAAATGATTTTCAGCTATTTCTAAAGCTCTATTATAAAAATATAGAGAACTATCCTTTTTTTGTAAAGACTCATATACACTGCCAATGTTTATTAAAGTTATGGGAAGACTTAAATTATCTTGTTTATTTTCTTGTATTCGTAATGCTTTAAATTGATATTCTAATGCTTTATAATATTCGTGTTTACCTATATAAATATGTCCAATATTGTTTAAAGTCATTGCAATTTGTACATCATCATTTAATTGCTTTCTAATAGAAAGCGACTTTTTATAGTACTCTAATGCAATATCAAGCTCCATTATATTTGCATATTGAATTCCAATATTATTAAATGAAGTAGCCATTGCTTCTTTATCATTAATTTCTATTTGTATCTTAAGGGCTTTATGAAAGTATTCGAGTGCTTTTTTTCCTTCTCCAATTTTTTGAGAGATAAAGCCAATATTAACGAAAGCTCTTGCTTCTCCTTTTTTATCTCCTATTTCTTGTTGAATTTTAAGAGCTTCTTCATATTTTTTTAACGCATTTATTATATCTCCTTGATTATCATAAGAAAATCCAATATTATTTATTGCTCTGGCTTTTATTTTTTTTATACTAATACTTTCTTCTTGGGTGTTAGCAGCATTTAATAAGCTATTACAGACTTTAATAGCTTTTTCAGACAGCGGTATTATTGCAGAAATATTTGAATAGGCAAGCATTTCGCTTAATTCAACAAAGGCCAATGCTTTTAGCGTATCATTTTCTGACTTTTTTGAAATTTTATTTAAAGAGTCTAGCTTTTTCTTTTGTACTTCTGTAAATTGAGCATTACAGAATATACTGAAAACTAAAAATATAAGGGCTAACCTAAACTTCATTTAAAAATTACTAACATCGGTAGGTCTAAGCACTGTGAATAGTTTTAGTGTTTTTTCACCAACCCCTTCCACATTCACATGAATAAGATATACACCACCCGCAACAGGCACACCCTTGTTGTTTTGTAAATCCCAGTCTAAGCTGGTAGAAGGATCAGACTTTTGATACCTTCTGATAAGCGTACCCCCTAAGTTGTAGATACTTACCGTACACTCTTCAGGAAGGTTAGTCACTTTAACGATGTTGTCAAATTTACTTTCCTCATAATCAGAATAAGCGTAATAAGGATTAGGTACCACATTTACTAACTTAAGAGCATCCTCTGCGGCAATTTCATCACCAATAGTGGTTGCAATACCATCGGTATTAAAGGTATACCAAGGAATAGTGTTGTTTTGATTTACTTGAGTATCATAAGCTCTGTAAGCCTTATCTACTCTCAACCTGATTCTTACATCGTTGTTTAACAACTCTTCTTGTTCTTCAAGTAAAGGAATACCCACCCAAGCACAATTTCTGTAAGCATTTCTTAAGCTAGTAGTAGAAGCAGTTTGCAATTGCGAATATAACCAAGCGCCACCGTCATAGGCAGGACAAGGAGCAGAAGCAAACCCAGACTCTTCAGGAGAAGTTTCACGGAAAACATAGATGTAGTGTTTACCACCCCAACGAATTTCAGAATCAAATGGTCCGGTATTAACAGTAGAAGTAGGATTCCAAATCATATCCCTACCATTTTCGCCACCTAACCAACTATCTTCACCAAAAGCCATATTTAATCGTACACCTTTATCCACATCAATGGCATATCCCGGGAACCAGCCCATACCTGTTCCTGTTCCGTCAGGAACACCATCAGTATTAACAGACTGTGCTTTTCTGAGTTCTAAACGTTTAGCACCACCTTCAGCAAGGGCTGTTTCGTTTTGCGTTTCAAGAACCGGACATCTAGTCCATTTACTTTTATCGTCCGTAATTACAATATCTACATTTGGAAGATACTCTAACAGACTCAATTGTGCAGAAATACTGTTATAACCCGGTGCATGAGCCTCACCAAACCTTGTTAATCTGAACGGACCCCAAGTCCCTGATAATGCTTTTTCATAGTACTGACCCGGGTCAATATTCAAGAAGTCAGAGAAAGCGCTTTCATCAATAGGTGTATTACCATCATTACTTAACTGTGCATTACCTGCTAAAATCCAGTTAGTATAGGTAGCTCCTTCACCATCAGATAAACCTGTTAACCACTTCTTAGAAGAATCTGCAAAGGTCATAGTAGCGGTAATAAAACCATTTCCGAAAGAAGTATCTATACCCGGATCAGCAAAATTGTTGATACTTACAGAAATTCCCCAATCTAAAATGAGTTGCTCATTTTCAACATCAATAGTTTTATCAGCACTAATGGTTTTACCGGTAGCATCTTCAGTAATGGTCCAGTATGCTTGAGCAAGATTAGTAGTTCCTGCATTTACACCAGTATCATTAACTAACTTTACAGTAAACGTACCGGCAGGAACACTTAATGGGTCAATCACCTTAACACTAATAGGACCAGCACCGGCTTTATAAGTAGGAGTAGCCATTCTACCATTAGCTAAGATAGTAGCTTCATCTTCTTCAATGATGTCAAGGGCAATGCCACTGTTTCCTTTTCCTTCCATTCTTTTAATTTGTGGTTCATCACCATAATCGGCATTTTGTATAGTACCACCTGCTTCAGGCTGAGGAATATGAGGAATACCTGAATAAATTCTTACAGAACCTGTGGCAGATTTTCTGGAAGGCAGGTAAGGTTTTTTCTGACCATCAAGCGCAAGAGGATCCAGTTGATCATAAGTTTTATAATTGTTATAACCATAAGCAATAGCAATGTAATAGTATTTTTTATGATTAATTAATCTATCATCACCAACAGCAAAGTAGTCTTTAGTAACTTTAAAAGAGTGACGAATACCTTTGTCTTCACCATCTACCATCACCTGAGGAACGTTAGCTCCGATAGATTGGTCATAAGTGAAGTTTACCAATTTACTTACGCCATTTTTAACATCGCATTGAGCTACTAGACGAGAAACATCGGGATCGCTTAGTTCACTTACCGATACTTCTTTATTTTTTACCTGATAAATTTGATAACCCTCAAATCGGTAATTTACATCCCATTCATTTGGTGTGCCAATAAGTGAATCAGGAACTGCAATAAACGGATCTTTTTCAATATATTCTTCATTATAATTTGATGAAGATTTAGGATTTTTAAGGTAGATGATTAACTCTTTATCTAACTCTTGTATTTCTAAATCAGGAGCATCTGGTCCATTTAGTACTTTAAAGCAATTATCAAATAGTGCTTGTGCTTTATCATCAGCAATTCTTACTTTTTCCACAGAAGCCAATGGTCCTCCGGAAGTAGCTCTAGCCCATACAACGCCAACAGTAATGTCATTTATGGCACCCGGCAAAAGAGTAAAAGGTCCGGCAGATTGAATAAATCTTCTTCCATTTGGTTGATTATTGGCGGTAACTTCATCCCAGTAAGAGGGGGTTTGAGGAATTCCAAAAGTTCCCCAATTCAGAGGGTCTGAACCAGCCGGAAACATATAATTACATGGACCTCCGGTTGCACCCGAAGCAACATGCCCATTTCCACCATATACCATAGGTGTAGCATCTCTCCATATTCCTCTTAAATAGTTGTAGTAATCTAAGGCTGTTTGTGGGTCACCTTGTGGACCACCACCAATATTATAATAGACAAATTTTCTCATCCCAAATCGTTCATTATCAATTACTCCATCACCGTATCCTAACCCTAATCCCTTGTATGGGATACCCTTGTCAGCAATCGCTTGTACAATATTAGTTGTCAGAGGATTATCCATACTATCGTTATCTTGATATGGTCCTTCAAAAAAGTCAACACCAATTGCAGGAGGCTGAAGCCCGTAACCCAATTTACCAGAGCCTGGCTCATCATAATTATCAGCATTATAACCATACCCTAAACCTCTGGCAACATCGCAGCCCACATAGTCATCATAAGAATTACCAACATCTGAATCTACCCACTGACCAAAGTAGGTTTCTTTAAGAGTAAAGGTTGAACGATTTACTAATTGATAGTTGTAAAAGGTCATATTGTTTACCTCATCATTGGTTGCAAACGCAAACGCTTGGCATCTGATTTCCATCCCAATTGGAGGTCCATTACTTTCTGTATGAGAACTTCCTTTATCATTATTTATCCACCAATAAGTAGTATCACCGAATAGCCTAATATCTCTTACCTTTCTACAATCAATTTCACCTTTAAAGTCATAATAAGGGTAATCACCATCATTAGTAGGGTTATATATTCCATCACCATTTCTATCATAAAAAGGAGCTAAATAAAAATCTTGACCGATAGAGATATCTCCGTGTGCAGGCCATTCAATAATTGCTCTTGGTATTTGATATCCGGGAAAGTCAGCAGCCAAGTCACAACCCGGAGTATTTTTACAATCATACCAAGCCACAAATTTCTTTACCATATTAACTCCCATTGGGAAAAATTTATCCCACTTTTGACATGATTCAGCATTTATTTCGGCTGTTGTCTTGTTTAAAGGACCAGGCCAATAATCATCACCATTGTGATAAGTCATTGCAGCTAATTTTAACTGTCCGTTTACATCTTGACCACCCAACCATAATCCTCCGGCAAATAATGAAGTATTACCTGAACCTTTTGGAACTTCATAAGAGGCCGAGCTAGTGGCACTGTTAAACCATAAGCTACCGCTAGTTTCAATTCTAGCATTGACATTGTTAAAGTTTAAATTTGTAATTGAAGTTGCAGGGCTACAGCCTGCAGCGATAACTATTTCATTAGAAATATTTTTATATTCACTCGAAAGCTGACTAAAGCCTGAAAATGAAAATAGAATAAAATAAATGTATATACGGTATTTTAGCATCAGGGTTTTTCAATCATTTTTTGAACCTTTTCAAAAGGAATTTCTACATTAAACTCCTCACCGCTAATTAACGAAACTTTAGTGCCATTAATGGATCGTGATACACTCCGGATATTATTAAACAGAATAAAATGATTTTCCAATTTAACCCAAAAATTCATCTCTTTATTCTCCATTTTAATTATCAATAAAAATACTTCGCTAATGTAAGTATAATTTTACGAAACCTTTATAGAACTTTTTTCGTAATATTGTTCTGGTTTAAAGATTTTGGCTTGAGAAAACTATACTTTGGTTTACTAATTTTAGCATTACCCTTTACTTTATCTGCAAAAGATTACTTTTGGGTTGGTGGTTCAGGTGATTGGAACCAATCAGAACATTGGTCACTATCTAGTGGCGGAAAGGGATATGCAGGAGTTCCTACTGTTTCAGATAATGTAATATTTGATAATAATTCATTTAATGCACAAGGACAAGAAGTTGTAATTTCTGCAAAAGCTTTTTGTAAAAATTTTATTAATCAGTCTTTAATAGTATTTAAATTAAGGGGAGATAAAAGCTCTAATTTAGAGGTTGCAGAGTCCTTTTATGCTAAAAACTTTTTTGAAAATAGCTTTGAGGGAAACATAAACTTTTCAGCTTCGAAGCAAGCTTATATTCAATCTTCAGGAACAACTTTTAATAATATAACTTTAAACAATTCAAATGGTAAGTGGCTATTACTAGACCATCTTGAAATGGATGAAGCGGCAGTAATTTACTTGAAATCAGGTAAACTTGACTTTAACGGTAATGTCCTTAAAAAGGGTGGAGTAGAAGTAGATAAGGTAAATGCTACTGAATTAAATATTTCGGAATCAGATTTATATATTACATCAGTTTGGGATATTTCATCACCAAATCTAAACTTTATATATACCTCATCCTCTCTTGTATTTGTTGACTATGGTGCAAGAAAAATTGATAATGGAAGTGTTAATACCAGTGGATTTAATTATCAGGCAAAAATGGTTCAGTGTGGAACTTCTCCCGGAGAAATATGTTTTGATGCAAATGCTGTAATTAGAAAAGTTTATGCGGGAGGTTTTCATGTTAGCTGCAAAGATTCATGTAATGGTCATGTTTCAATAACTATTGGGCCTTGCCCGGGACCAACTATGGGGGTAGGACCATTTACTTTCCAATGGCTTGGAGGTCCATCGGATTCTGTTTGGAATACGGCTTGTGCAGGAACGCAAATAGCATTAGTAACTGATATAGGACAAAGTCCGAATGTAACTTGTGCAGTTCAGGTAACTTTAACTGACCCGGCAAGAATGTCGGTTTTTGTATTAAACAGGAGTAATCCTTCTTGTTTTGGAGTATGTGACGGCTTTATTAATACAATAGCAATTGGAGGAACTTCTCCTTATGTTTACTCATGGTCTCCTACAAGTCAAAATACTCCAAATGCCGTTAATCTTTGTGCCGGATTACATACACTTTCTATTGTAGATGCTAATAATTGTACTTTTGATAGTACTTTTGTTGTAACACAACCTCCACAAATTACTATGCAGTTGGATAGCACTCCAACAACATGTTCAGGGAGTTGTGACGGTACTGCAACAGTTACATCCACTTCAGGAGGGTCGGGCGTTTATGTGTCATATCAATGGAATGACCCTTTATCTCAAACAGGAACTACTGCCACTGGGCTATGTCCAGGAGTTTATACTGTAACTGTTACAGATAATTCTGGTTGTACAGCTATTGATAGTATTGAAGTTACACAACCACTCCCAATTTCCTTTACAAGGTCTCAGACCAACGCTTCATGTGGTGGTGTTTGTGATGGTTCAGCTACAATTAATGTTACTGGAGGGGGTCAACCACCATATACCCATAGCTGGAGTAATGGAGTTGTTTTTGTTGGCGCATCTTCAACTATTTCAAATTTATGTGCAGGTGTTTATTCTGATACACTGAGAGATGCAGCAGGCTGTGATACTATAATTACATTTACTATTACAGAGCCATTACCACTCACTACTAATACAAACTCGTATAATGTGGATTGTTTTGGGGCTTGTACAGGAGCAATTAAAACTACTCCAAGTGGAGGAACGCCAGGCTATTCCTATTTATGGAGTCCTGGTGGACAAACTACAGACTCTATATTTAATCTTTGCCCAAATACCTATATCGTTACAATTACTGATACCAATAATTGTACTGTTACCGATACTATAATAATTACTGAACCACCTCTTTTAGATGCAAACCCAACAGGAACAGACCCGACTTGTTTTGGCTTATGTAACGGTAGTGCTACTGCTAACCCTACAGGAGGAACTCTTCCTTATTCTTACTCTTGGTTTCCGGGTGGACAAACTTCACAATCTATTAATAGCCTTTGTGCCGGTCAGTATATAGTCACAGTTACTGATTCAAATGGATGTGTGGATGTAGATACTGTTAATATTACCAATCCCCCTTTGTTACAAGGAAATATCTCTAAAACTAATGTTACCTGTAACGGGTTATGTGATGGAACTGCAAAAGCAAATATAATAGGGGGAACCCCTCCATATAGTTATGTATGGTCACCCGGTGGTCAAACTACAGACTCTATTTCAGGCTTATGTCCGGGAAATTATTTTGTAACCGTTACTGACGCTAATGGGTGTCAAATATCTCTAAACACAACAATTACTCAACCTAATCCGATTAATATAAATCTGAATATAGTTAACGCAACCTGTAATGGTGCTTGTGATGGTTCGGCTTCGGTAGCTCCAACAGGTGGAGTTGGTCCATATACTGTTCTTTGGAATCCAGGGTCATTAAGCGGTAATAATGTGAATAATTTGTGTCCGGGAAATTATACAGTTACTGTTACTGACGCAAATGGTTGTCAAGTAACACAGAACTTTACGATAACTAACCCGCCAATTATCAATTATAATTTATC
>JAUHYR010000126.1 GCA_030426475.1 Bacteroidia bacterium | reverse complement strand
ACTTCATTACTGAAAGTATTAATTGTCCTAGTTTTTTTTGCGTCATCTCTAAATACTTCTAGAAGTAATTTATTGTTGCTATAAATTTCTATACCAATTCCGTCTCTTTTATTAACGTCAGAAGCTATAATTATTTCAATATTTGAACTGTTCATATTTATTCTTTCTCTACAATATTTAAAATTTCAGGAGCAGTTGGTGGGGGCGGAGGAGGCGGAGGTATAGGTCTGTACTTTTCTGGTCTAACTCTAGTTTCAAAAATACTGTTAATGCTTGTTTGTTTTAAAGAGTCTAGTTCATAAAAATCTTTATTATACCAGCTTCTAACTAAAGAATCTCGATATTGTATTATTCCTTTTCTTACTTCTATAAAACACTGCTGTACATTATTTAAATGCAAAGGCTTAAAAGTAAGTCTTATGGTTTCAGCTCTGTATAATTTATTAATTTCTTTATTAAAATTTCTATAGCTCGGGAAAGCGTATTCATCATCAATTTAAAAGTAATTAAAGGTATAAACCCTAACAGAGTCAAGGGGAATTACATTATCAGAAAACTTAATTTCTCCTTCGTTATTTATATAGAAGGCTTTACAATTAAAGCAGCAAGAAATTGATACTTCATTTTCGTTTAAATATTTATCGTAGTAGTTTAAATATCTGCTGATGGCAGTATCAAAGTACTTGCTTTCTGGGTATTTGTTTAGATAAACTAAAAGGGCATGGTGGTCTGTAGTGTCTTTAACTTTTTCCCATTCGACTTCTGCTTGGTCAACGGTAATTTCTTTTACTTCTTGCTTACAAGCAAAAAATAAAAGTACAGCTATGAAGTAAAGCATTGGTTTCACTACCGCAATTTACTTGCTTTTGTTGAGAAGAGGAAATTTAGTGAGGAATTACTTTCAGGTCTTTTAGTATGCTGTAGGTTATGGCTTTTCGGGAGTCGTTAAACTTATTGGCTTTCTCAGGGTCTTCTATGTACTTGCTGTCCATTTGGGTAAGCGTAGCAAAGAAATATACATTGTGGTTGGCTTCTACATAGCCCACATACCAGCCTATTTCTTTATCGTCTTGAAATCCCCAACCTGTTTTTGCTCTTACTACATAGTTTAAGGTGTCTCTTTGTACCATAATGGGTTTTACAATATCAATGGTTCGCTGCGAAAAAGGAAGTTCATTTGCCTGAAGTTTTCTGAGGAAATCAATTTGTTGCTTGGGCGTTATGCGTAAGCCTCCCGTAAGCCAAAATAAATCTATGCCGCCACTGGTGTCTCTGTTGCCGTATTCTGCTTTGTCCAGCCATGCTTTCATTTGTTCGCCTCCCACACGTCTGGCAAGTTCCTGATAATACCATACGGTAGAATTTTGGTAAGCCGTTTTTAAATCATGGTCTTTATCCCATACCGGGTTTCTTTTTACGCTATCCCAGGGAATGATATAGTTTTCATCAGGTATTACTCCTGTTTCAACACCTATTAACGAATTGCAAATTTTAAAGGTAGAGGCAGGAGTGTAGGGAGTGTTAAACTGCTCCTGATTATAAAACACATAATAGTCTTCGTTAAGGTTATAAAGCACAAAAGAACCGCTTACTTCATATTCATCATAGTACTGCTGAAAGTCCTCTCTGACTTCATCCTTTTTATGGCAGGCTACAACACTTGCCAGAATGATAATGGTAAAAAATAATCTCATCGCATCAACTTTGCTGCAATTTACTTGCTTTTACTGAGAAGTGGAAATTTACTAATCTTAAAATTTAAAATGCTAAATATGAGTTCCTTCTGTTTCTACGTTTCCCAGCAATTCTCTTTCAAAGTACACCAGTTCTTTTCGGTTGGGTTTGCCTTTCACCTGACAGTAATATATTCTACTTAAATAACTCATTACTACTAAAGCTAAATAAGGGTCAACTTTTGCATACACTACTTGTCCTATTTTGTATTTACCTGACATAGTTATATTGTAAATTAAACATGGTGTGTGTAGAAAACATAATTTCGGTTAACCAGTTTTTAATTAAATCGAATCGGCTTACTACTTTTTTTAGTTTTTTAATTATCATTCCGTCAACACTGTTTACTGCATAATAGGAATGGAGGAGGTTACTTTTTTTCATGATAGTATAATTTATGTGGTTAGTATTTCTTGTTATGTAAAGATGAACATACCTGAGATAAATAGTATTACACAATTCATTAAATAAGTTACATAAATGCCACTTTATGAGATGCTGTTAAACAAGAAAAAAGCAGAGTGATTGAGTCTCTGCTTCTTCTTACTTTCCTAACTTGATTAATGATTAAGCTTTAGCCGGTTGTCCTTTTTTAATGATGCTGATCACTTCATCACGCTTTTTGTTTAATCGGGTTTCCATTCGCTTAAGCAAATCATTTTCTTTTCCTGGCTCAAATTTTAAATCTGAATCAGTAAGTTGAGAAAACTTTCCTTTAAGTTCTTTCGACTGAGTATCCCAGTTTCCGGTAATCTTAAATTCTGTTGTGTTATTGGTTTTAGATGTATTTTCCATCTTCTTTATAGTTTATGTAGTGAATGTATTTTCAGAACAATACAAAGATGGGGTATTAAGGAATGGATATGTTACACATCCATTCTATTTAGTTACATAAGTCACAGGTTTTCTAAGTTACCCTTACGTTTTTGTTTAAGTTTTTTGTAGAAAGAGGGTGTAAGGCCTGTTATCTTTTTAAATTGATTGGAAAGGTGTGCCACACTGCTGTAGTGAAGTTTATAGGATATTTCGGTAAGATTAAGTTCATCGTATAAAATGAGTTCTTTAACCCTTTCAATTTTATGCATAATAATAAACTGCTGAATAGTAGTGCCTTTTACTTCAGAAAAGGTATTGGCTAAATAAGTATAATCGTAGCCAAGCTGTTGGCTTATGTAATCGGAATAATTGACTTTAGGAATTTCATCAGTAAAATGAATCATTTGTATAATAAGGTTTTTTATCTTTTCAACTAAAATGCTCTTTTTGTCATCTAATAGCTCTAAGCCTGATAATAGAAGATTTGATTTTAGTTGTTGTTTTTGGTCTTCTGAAATACTCTCTAAAACATCTATAGTGCCTAACTCTACTACTACATAATTTAATCCTAGCTTTTTTAATTCTTCTTTTACCAGCATTTTGCATCTTAGGCTAACCATATATTTTACGTATAATCTCATAATGTAAATGTTGGTGAAATAAAAAGGAAAGAATTGGCTGTAAAGGAAGTATTGCTATATGATGTATTGTAGCGATATTAAATTGACAACTTACTAAAGATAGTCTATTTTATTGGATTTGAGAAATCTATTTGCTTTTTATTCAGCATAGTTTATATTAGACATGTAACTGTAGTCGGTAAGTGTTTTTAAAAAGTTGATAAGGTCTTTCTTTTCTTGTGCCGTAAGGTGTAAATTATTTACAGAAGCGTCTTTGGAATGCGACTCTTTTATTCCTTCGGAATAATGGTCTATCACATCTTCCAGATTATAAAAACGACCGTCATGCATGTAAGGGTAAGTCATTTCTATATTACGTAGCGTAGGTACTTTAAACTTACCATAGTCATTATAGTCTTGAGTAATTCTCCCTCTGCCTATGTCAGCAAAAGCAGTATCTATGCCATTGTTTTTAAAGGAAAAGTCGGTAAACAAAGGTTCTTTGTGACAGCTTTCGCAATGTTGACGAAATAATTCCAATCCTTTTTCCTGAGATGCGTTGTAGGAGATTCGACCGTTAATGTATTTGTCATAATCTGAGTTGGCAGAAATAATAGTGCCCATAAATTGAGCCAAGGCATAAAATATTTTTTGATCATCAATGACATTAGTCTTAAATGCTTTTTTAAACAAGGCTCTGTAAGTGCTGTCGGCAGAAAGTTTTTGCACTACATTGCTCATGGTTTCGGCCATTTCTAAACTATCTGTGATAGGTGCCAGGGGCTGCACTTCAATATGGTTAATACCACCATCCGCCATAAAGTGAGGATACCAAGCCAAATTGGCAAGTGTAGGGGAGTTTCTTTTCCCTAGTTTTCCGCCTACGCCTGTACTAAAAGCCACATTGTGGTCGGCAAATGCGTGCATTTGTGCATGGCATGAGCCACAGGAAATGCTATTGTCAGCCGACAAAATAGGGTCGTAAAAAAGCTTCTTACCCAAGGCAATTCCATTTTTAGTCAGCGGGTTGGCTTTAAAGGTATAAACCGGCTCAGGGAAATGAGGAGGTGGAGTAAACTGAGGGCTACCACCACCGGTAGAATACTCTTTTTTACAAGAAAGCAAAGTAAGGGCAGTAAAAACTACTGCCCATATTTTATTATATTTCATTGCTTACTGATGAATGTGATCAAACGTAAATGCATTATGGAAATTCGTAGCAACCATTTGTGCATTTGTTCCCGGCATCTGAACATTAGGCATAGTGGCTACTGAAATAGTATATTGGCTATCAAAAATACTTTTCATATCTACATGCATATGTACTTTAGGTGTTCCTCCTTCGGTAATGGCAAGGTTTGTACCGAACTGATGTGTGTTGGTATATATAGCATTATTCGCAGTAGTGAAACCACCAATATGATAAGCAAATGTTCCGCTTGTTGCTTGAGGAGAGGTTCCTTCAAACTTCATAAAGATATAGCCTGAATTCCAGCTCCAGAACATTCCGTTAGAAGTAGAAAGGGCTCCCGTTTGAGAACCTGATACATTTCTGGTGCTGTCCACTCCAATAGTATAGGTTATTTCGGTGTAGTCATCCTCAGGTATGTCGGTAAGTACTATTTCTATTCCTCCTGTTTGAGAAACATCTACTAAATAATAACTTTCATCTTCAATCCATGATCCGCCACCACTCTTTTTCAATCTAACATTAGAAACAAAAAAGTACAGTTTTTTGCTTAAGCCTTCAAAAAGGGTATAGACTTTCTTTCCTTGAATAAAATTATCATTGCCAAAACTAAAGTTACAATTGCTGTAGCAAAGAGAACACCACCATCATCATTGACCTCAATACCTAACATAGTGAGATGCATCATTACGGCACCTAACATTAAACCAATTGTAAGACCAGCTCC
>JAUHYR010000029.1 GCA_030426475.1 Bacteroidia bacterium | reverse complement strand
GGCTAGCCCGCAGGTTGCTGATTAAAAAATTTGGAAAGCACTTTATACAATTTTGGATTGTTATGCTTGAATTCATAAGGCTTTTCAAAGAAATACTCTCCTACCACCGCAAAAAATTCAGAGCGATTGGTAGCTCCATATTTACGAATATCCTGATTTTCTCCTTTATCAATTTTTAACATTTCTTCACGTGCCATTTCCATCCATGGAAAAATATAGGGATGCTCCATCAATACCTTTGGAACTCCATCTATCGTCCCATCTTGCTTATCTAACAAGTGTAAAAATTCATGAATAATGACGTTCTTTTTGTCTTCCTCATCCGAAAAACCATGATGTAAAGCAGGTTTTGAAAGCAACATTTTTCCTTGCAAATAACCACCGCCAACCAATCCCACAGCCTCCATACTTCTACCGTTAGCATCAGAGCCAAAAGGAATATTTCCCGGATAAAGAATGACTTCTTGTAAATGCAAATACCGCCAACTTTTAAATCCAAAAACGGGAATAACCGCACCGGAAGCGATTAACATTCTGTCTTCATCCGTTACTTCCATCCCATTCTTTCCTTTGATATCAGTAAACTCCAAAAACACCATGATATCCGATTCAAACTTTTGTTTTTGATAGGCATTTAATCTTCTGTAAAAACTGACCTTTCTATTAAGGATAGCTCGCAAATGTGGTTGCATTTGCCTGTTCTTGGCAGACAACAAACGAATATCATCAATAGATGAACGCTTGTATAAAAACTTATAAAAAAAGAATCCGAGAAAAATGAAAAATAAAATGAGTACGATAGGTAGCATTTACTTTAACTCATTAAAAGTTTTCATGGCGTCAAACTTCTTTGCTTCTTTACCCACCCGTATAATTTCTACTTTAATAATTTCATCCCCTTGAGCAATGGCATCTACCACATCCTGCCCTTTCACCACTCTTCCAAAGACACTGTGTTTGTTGTTTAGCCAGGGAGTTTCTTTATGCGTAATAAAAAACTGTGTACTGTTTGTTGCCGGCCCTGCATTTGCCATACTCAGCACTCCCGAGCCGTCATGCAGTAATTCAGGATGAAATTCATCTTTAAAAGAATAACCCGCATTAGAGTTTTTACCGCTACTGTTCACAGGGTCTCCGCCTTGTATCATAAAGTCTTTTATTACTCTATGAAAACGATTACCGTCAAAAAACGGTTCTCCCACAGGTCGCACTTCATTAGGCATATCACCTTCTGCCAATGCTACAAAATTGGCAACAGTCAAAGGTACTTTCTGAAATTCCAGGCGTAACAAAATTTCACCTTTAGAAGTAATCATTTTTGCGTAGAGCCCTTTTTCCAGTTTTTCCTTTTTGGCAGAAATACTAATAATTCCAAGTAACAGAATTAAAGAGAAGTAAGTTATTTTTTTCATCTGTGATTCAATATTTACCATTTAACATTCAACATTTCTTAACTTTGCAGCCCAAAAATAAGTCTTTTGCATCAATATTTAAGCCATCCTGTTTTTTCTACCATTAGTGAAGCCGCTGAAGAGTTAGGTCTGGATACCAATGTAATTGGAGGATTTGTTAGAGACTCTCTGTTGGGAAAAGAGTGTAAAGACATTGATGTGGTGACTGTTGGCAGCGGAATTGAACTGGCAAATCTTGTGGCTAAAAAATTAAAAGCAGACAAAGTGGTTGTGTTTAAAAACTTTGGTACCGCCATGATTAAGCATCAGGATTTAGAAATTGAATTTGTTGGTGCAAGAAAAGAATCCTACCGAAACAATTCCAGAAAACCAATTTGCGAAGACGGAACTTTAGAAGACGATCAAAACAGAAGAGATTTTACCATTAACGCCATGGCTTTTAGTTTAAACACAGCCAACTATGGTGAATTAATTGACCCATTCAATGGTGTAGAAGATTTAAAAAGTAAAATCATTAAAACTCCTCTTACTCCTAGCGAAACATTTTCTGACGATCCGCTCAGGATGATGAGAGCCATCAGATTTGCTACACAGTTAAATTTTCAAATAGAAAAAAATACACTAGCAGCAATTGCAAAAGAAAAGAATAGGATTTCAATTGTCTCCAAAGAAAGAATTACGGATGAACTGAATAAAATAATACTGGCCAAGAAGCCAAGTATCGGCTTCATCATATTAGAAGAAACCGGCTTACTCCCACTTATTTTTCCTGAGCTACAAAAATTGAAAGGAGTTGAAGTAATTAATGGAAAAGCCCATAAAGACAACTTTTATCACACCCTAAAAGTACTAGATAATATATGTGAAAGTACAGATGATTTATGGTTAAGGTGGAGCGCTATTTTGCATGATATTGCCAAGCCTGATACCAAACATTTTCAGGAAGGGCATGGCTGGACCTTTCACGGACATGAAGACAAAGGAGCTAAAATGGTTCCGCACATTTTCAGGAAATTAAAGCTTCCGTTAGACCACCAGATGAAGTATGTACAAAAATTAGTACGCCTTCACTTACGGCCAATTGCATTAGTAAAAGAAGAAGTAACAGATTCTGCCATAAGAAGATTATTGTTTGAAGCTGGAAATGATATTGATGATTTAATGAAGCTTTGCGAAGCAGACATTACTTCCAAAAACAAAAACAAAGTCAAAAAATACTTAGAAAATTTTGAGTTGGTTCGTCAGAAATTAAAAGAAGTAGAAGAGAAAGATAAAATAAGAAACTGGCAGCCACCCATTGACGGGCAAACCATTATTGATACGTTTAATATTCAACCCAGCAAGAAAATCGGTGAGATTAAGAATGCAATAAAAGAAGCTATTTTAGAGGGTGAAATACAAAATAATTACGAAGAAGCCTTTACCTTTATGATTGAAAAAGGGAAAGAATTAGGACTAACTGCTTCAAAAAAGAATACAAAATCATGAGTACGTTTAGAATTAGAGTAGTTGCAGATACTGAAGAAGATTGTTTTAGAGACATAGAAATTAAGTTTGCGCAAAACTTTGAAGACCTACATAATGCCATTGTAAAAGCCTTTGAATTAAACGAAGGCGAAATGGCTTCCTTTTATACCAGCAATGAAAATTGGGATAAAGGAGAAGAAATAGCATTGATGGAAATGCCTGTTGACCCGGGAGAAGTCCCTGTAAGAGTAATGAAAACTACCAAAATTCAGGAAGTCATAAAAGAGAAAGGTCAAAAACTTGTATTTGTTTATGACTTTTTAAACATGTGGTGCTTTTATTTGGATGTGATAGAAATCAATCCTGCTTCAGATGACGATTATCCAAGAATAGTAAAAGTCTTTGGAAAATTACCCAAACTAAGATCTGTGATGGATGAGATGCCGGACATAGAAGGATTAGATTTAGACGATGCTGATGATGACGACCCTTTTGACGGTTTTGATGACTTTGATGACTTGAGGTTTAACTAAATGCAATCAACTGCCGACCATAAACTTTTGGTAGTTATTTCCGGGCCGACAGCTATTGGTAAAACATTATTAAGTATTGAATTAGCCAAACACTTTAACACAGCTGTTATTTCTGCTGACTCCAGACAGTTTTATAAAGAAATGCAAATCGGGACGGCTCGCCCAACAGAAGAAGAACTACAAGGTGTCTCACATTATTTTTTAGGCTCTCACAGCATTAAAAATGAAATCAACGCTAATGATTATGAAAAAGAAGTGCTGAAGCTTTTAGATAAGTTATTTATTCCTCATGATGTGGTATTGATGTGTGGTGGTTCAGGCTTTTATGTAGATGCGGTGTGTAACGGATTTGATAATGAAATTCCGCCAAGCGATGAAAAGCTAAAACAAGAATTGTCATCCAAAACCATTGAAGAACTTCAAATTCAGTTAAAAGAACTAGACCCGGAATATTTTGAAATGGTGGACACCCAAAATCCTGTTCGCTTAATCAGAGCTATAGAAGTTTGTTTACTCACCGGAAAAAAATATTCAGAATTGAGAAAGGGAACAAAAGCCAAGCGACCTTTTAAAATATTGAAGATTGCGCTGAACCAAGATAGAGAAGTACTTTACCAAAAAATAAATGAACGGGTAATCAAAATGATTGAAAATGGTTTAGAGGCTGAAGCTAGGAGCTTAGTTGAATTTCAACACCTCACTCCTCTTCAAACAGTCGGTTATCAGGAGTTTTTCAGCTACTTTAAAAAGGAACTTACACTTACTGAAACTATTGAAAAGATACAACAAAACACCAGAAAATACGCTAAGCGACAACTTACCTGGCTAAGAAGAGATGAAGAATATCAATGGTTTTCACCTACTCAAATTGAAGAAATAAAAGAGCTGATAAATAAAAGTATAAGTTAATTGTTAGGGCTATTTTCATATTACTACAAAGTTGAAAAACACATTACTAGAATTGTAATTGCTCAGTTCTTCCTACAATTGGTTAATGCGGCCTTTTTAGCTATTCTGTTGGTATATATGAATAAGCAAGGCTACACCGATGAACAAGGTGCAGGCTTTATCAAATATCGATTCCTTGGAATTTTGTTAACAGCTGTTCCATTGGGTTTGCTTATCAGAGGAAAGAAAATAAAACCTTTTATTCAGCTGGCAAGCATATTAACTCCGCTTTTCTCCATTGCTATTGTAGAATTGGTTAGTCTAAAATTAGACGCATTGCTTTTTGTCTGTATGTTTGTTTCAGGAATTTCTATGGGATTAATGCAAATTTCTATTCTTCCATATATACTCAGAAATGCCTCTAAAGACAGCCAGACGGAAGGAATTTCCATGAGTTTTAGCACTTTTGGCTTAAGCACTGTAACAGGCGGAATTCTCACTTTTGTGTTCAGAGCTATTTCACCTGACTTCTTTACCGACAAAATTATTCTGGAGATATTTTCTGTGTTGGGATTTATTGCCGCTTACCTTATGTTTAAATCCACTTACCAGGAAAAAGTAGTGAAATACAGTCGTGACGAACCTAAAAACTTCGACTGGGGAGTTATCTTTAAAGCTTCCGTTCCTACCACTATTATTGCCGTTGGGGCAGGATTAACCATTCCATTTGTAGGTTTGTTCTTTTACAAAATTCATGGATTGGATACCGATAAATACTTTTTATTGGGAGCCGTTGCTTCATGTCTGGTGGTAATTGGCGTACTGGCTGTTCCGTTTTTAAAAGAAAAGTTAGGCTTTAGAATAGCCGTTCCCAGTACACAAACCATTGCCATTATTGCTTTAGTTGTTATGGCTACTACGCAGCTTTATTCAGGAGCTATTTGGGCAATGCCCGTAGCCATGATATGCTACGTAATGCGACAACCTTTAATGAACTTGGCGGGACCAATGACTTCAGAAGTAATTATGAATTATGTAGGTGAAAAAAATCAAGAGATGATGAGCGCTATTAATGCTGCCATTTGGAGTGGTAGCTGGTGGTTTAGTTCTACTATGTTTGAGTATTTTCGTTCAATTGAAATGCCTTACTATCAAATCTTTTACATTACGGCAGCGCTATATATGCTTGGAGTAGTTTGGTATTACTTTATCATTGTGGCGTACGAGAAGCAATTGGTAGAGGTTAATTAGCACACCTTTTCACTAAACTAGGGCCTTCATAAATAAAGCCTGTATAAAGCTGCACCAGAGAAGCACCCGCTTTAATTTTTGCCTCCACATCTTGTTTAGAGTGAATTCCACCTACACCAATGATGGAAATACTTCCGTTAGATTTTTGATTGATATATTCAATTACTTGTGTAGATTTTGAAGTAACGGGCTTACCGCTTAAGCCACCGTTACCGATAGCTTCTACCACAGTTTTTGAAGTAGTTAAGCCCTCACGGGAAATAGTAGTGTTGGTAGCAATTAAACCCGCTATTTGTGTAGTACCGACAATTTCAATAATATCATCTAACTGCTCTTGTGTAAGGTCAGGAGCAATTTTCAATAAGATTGGTTTAGGGTTTGGTTTAGCTTTGTTTAACTCCTGCAACTTAGAAAGCAAAGCCGTTAGCGGTGCTTTGTCTTGTAACTCACGTAAGCCAGGAGTGTTAGGCGAACTCACATTCACTACAAAATAGTTCACCACCTCAAACAATTTCTCAAAACAATAGATGTAATCATCTACCGCATTTTCATTGGGCGTAACTTTGTTTTTACCAATGTTTCCGCCAATGATAAAGTGAGGATGCGTTTTGCGAAAAGCCTTAATACGCTCTACCGCTGCATCTACCCCTTCATTATTAAAACCCATACGGTTGATGATAGCCTCATCTTTAGGTAAACGAAACAGCCTTGGCTTGGGATTACCGTCTTGAGGTTTTGGAGTAACCGTGCCAATTTCTATAAAGCCAAAACCAATGGTAGAAAACTCATGCAAAAACTTTGCATCTTTATCAAAACCGGCAGCAAGCCCCACTTGGTTAGGAAAAGTTAAACCAAACACATTTACCGGCTTCGCATTTTTTGGGCGATACATGGCACTAAAAAGTGCTTTCATGCCCGGAATAACAAACAATGCTTTTAACACCCAAAACGTAAGGTAGTGCGCCTTTTCCGGCTGAAACAAAAACAAAAAGGGTTTGATAAAGAGTTTATACATGCGCCCACAAAATTAGATTAATTCTGATGTTGGGCAAAGGAGATATTTTTTTGAGGTTTCGGTAACGGTTTGGCTATGCTTAGTGTCCCTAAGACTTATGCTTTATAGACATTGTTATGCTCAGTTGCTTATTAGCCATTCAAATTTTTAATTCTTTGGTCTATAGTTTCTTTATCAAATCCTACTAGTTTTTTATCTAATCCCTTTTTTAACCCACTTACAATCCATTTAGAATATCCCTTTTCTTTTGCGAAATTGTCAGCGGCAAATTCGCCTTCCATTTTTTGCTTATCAGGATTGAAAGCATGGCCTATTTCATGAAGAAGAATCCCGGTAACTTCCTCCGGAAGAAACATTCTTAAATAGGTCATTTCAATTGTGATCAACTTCATGCTTTCACAAGCTGGAACATTACTAAGCGTCATAATTCCGGAAGGACTGCAAGTTTGAGAAAAGTAAACATTTTCTTCAGCTAGCTTGTCTATTTCATCTTCAGACAACAGTGTTAAAAGTTCTTTATAGACTCCCATATTAGATAAGGTTTGTCCTACGCTTAATTGAAGGAATCGACTTTTAAATTTCTCTGCTTTTAGACTCATTTAGCTTCTTTATTTTATAGTTATCTAGGAAAACAACTTGTCAAATTCACCCAACTGCTCGGTTTCTTCTTTTGAAAATTGAATTTCGACTTTCTCAATAATGTCTTCTTTGATTATAGTTGATTCCTCTACGATCTTCTTAATTTTAGGGTTCAGCCAATCAGAATTCCACAATTGGATACTTCTGTCAATAACCTTGTCGCAAAGCTTTCCTGTATAGATTATTTTTGGGTCAATCTTGTATGTTAGTCTTTGTAGCCAAACATTAAGATAACTTGTATTTGGTAGCTGACTAAACTTGTTTTTGATTTTTAGCATTAATTCTTTTTGCTTATTAGCATCAACTATTTTCGACAGGACAAAACTTAATGATGCAGAAACTAAAGCAAATAGTCTTGGGTTATTATAGGCTAGATTTACTAGTATGCTTATTAAAATCTCAGCATTTTGAATATCTAAACCATCTTCTGATTCTTCCTTGTATTGAAGCCAATCTAAAAAATGTTTGGTTTCCTTAAATAGTGCTCCTGAGTTAGGGTATTCTTTACCTAATGCATAAAGTTGGATTAACCATTGTTGAATATTATCTGTTTTTCTCTTATTGTAAATCCAATGTATTTTATCTGGCTTTAGTGAACCCAAGACAACATCATCTGTGGAATGTGTTTTAGATGAATTGATTTTAAAATTTAGCTTAGATAATACCTCTGAAAGCACTTTGGCTATCTCTAAAGAACGATGAGGATTATTTGTGAATATTCGATAATCGTCTCTATATCGAATGATTTTGTAATCTAAAATATTAAGCCTTTCAAGCTCTTCTGTTATTAGCGAATCACCATATCCCAAAACCATTTCCGCAATGAAATCCATTAAAACAGAACCTTGAGGTATTCCATTGGTTTGACCAAAGGACATTGCTTGGATATGCTTGTCAATTGAAACACCAATAAGTGCTATGTTGTCCCTGATTTCAGGCTTTTTAGATTCTCCCATAGAATGTAAGGCCCATGGAATAGTATGTGTATAAATTGAACCATAGCAATCTGCAATATCTAATTGTAGTAGATGGTTGTATTCCAAGGCGAGTGCTAAAGATCTTTGTTCCACTTTTTGCCACCATTCATAAATCTGATTTTGCTTATCTGGCTTATCGTTATTCTCAGCTACTGGAACACTATGGCATTCTATTTTATCATTCAGTGCAAACTCTTTGAATCTATCTTGAACTAAATTCCAATTTTCTTCCTGTGTTAATTCATTAACAAGAAAAACATACATAGCAGGATGAATAAGTTGAAATGGACGCCAAGCAAATTTTCCATCTTTATTATTTAGTAGAATGTAGTTGACATCGTCAATGTTTTTTGGTTTTGTTCCAGTAGTACATTCTTTTAAAGTTTTGCCTTTTAATTCATCGGCAAGTTTTGCAATTAGTGTTTGAAAACTGAAATATTCGGGCAATTCAAAAGCACAGTAACTTTCTTCTTTCAAAAAGAAAGCCTTTGCTTCCAAGTGGTTTAAGTCCAATACCGTTTTCATATGTCAAATCTTCTTTTTAATAGAGCACAACAAAAAAGCGAAAAGTTGTTTTAATTGCTTTTAGTATTAGTTACCGAAATTAGTCGGTTTTTTGTTAACGCTAAAATTTTCAAACCCTTAATTATCCACATTCTCTAAATCGGTAAACGCATTATTATCAAAATAAACGCTTACTTTTTTCGGAACCCTTTTTTTTGATTGCCATTTTTCTTCTTTCTATTAGCAAAGTGTTCTTGCTTTCGCTTCTGCTTCTCTCTTTCAAACTCTTTCTTTTCAGCTTGATTCATAGGTCTATCAGTTTGAGGATAGGGGTTATCTCTTACCAATTGAATTTTTTGATTGATAAGTTTTTCAATATCTCTTACAAAAGCGTTCTCTTCGGGCTCACAAATTGATATGGAAACGCCTTCTTCACCGGCACGCCCACAACGGCCAATCCTGTGCACATACGTTTCAGGTTCATTAGGAATATCATAATTAATAACATACCGCAATTTGTCAATATCAATGCCCCTTGCTGCAATATCAGTAGCCACCAACACCCTAATTTTACCTTCTTTGAAATCTGTCAATGCTTTTTGGCGCTGGTTTTGGCTTCTGTCGCCATGTATGGCAGCACATTTTATTTTTTTCTTCTCTAGATTACGAGCAATTTTATTTGCTCCATGTTTAGTTCGTGAGAAAAGTAATACCTGTTCCAGCTTTGGGTCTTTCAAAATATGCAAGAGCAAATCTGTTTTACTGCTTTTATTGGTGGTGTACAAAAACTGCTTTACTGTTTCGGCTGTAGAAGAAACAGGGTTTACTGCAACTTTCTTTGGGTTGATTAAAATATCATTCGATAGCGATATAATATTATCAGGCATTGTAGCAGAAAAAAACAAGGACTGCCTTTTCTTAGGTAATTTGGTAAGAATCTTTTTGATATCGTGAATAAAACCCATATCAAGCATACGGTCTGCTTCATCCAACACAAAATACTTAATTGCCTGTAATGAAATATAACCTTGGTTCATTAAATCAAGCAAACGGCCTGGGGTGGCAACCAAAACATCCACACCTTGCTTAAGTTCATCTGTTTGCGCACCTTGTTTTACTCCTCCATAAATCACCGCATTTTTAATATTGGTGTATTTAGCATAAGTGCTTATACTTTCACCTATTTGTATTGCAAGCTCTCGGGTAGGGGTAACAATAAGCGACAACGTCTTCCTTTTACCATTTTGGTTTCGTTGTTCGGTTAGTAAGTGCTGAATAATAGGAATTGCAAAAGCTGCTGTTTTACCTGTTCCGGTCTGTGCGCTGCCTAAAACATCATTTCCGGCTAGTACAAGCGGGATAGCTTTAGCTTGAATAGAGGTAGGTTCAGTGTAGTTTTCATCCTTCAGGGCTTTTAATATAGAGGGATTTAAGTTTAAATCTTCGAATTTCATTTTTTCTTTTAATTATAGATAAGCCAAAGGAATACTTCTTTAGCAATAGCCACCTAAGTTAGTATGTTTTCAGAGATAAAAGAAAATAGGTGTGATTAATCGTTCACAATCTCTAAATCCGTAAACGTATTATTATCGAAATACACGGTTACTTTTTTCACTTTCAGGGGTTCGTTTACAATTTGCTCAACCACTTTTGTTTCACCATTTGGATTTTGCTTTCCGGAAATTAACCAATACACATCCACTTCAGGATACCTAAAAATGAGTCGCTCAAAAAACTCAAAACCGGGTTTATTTCGTCCCGAAAGTAAGTGAGAAATTCCTGAACGTTGTACACCAATTTGGTTAGAAAATTCGGTTACGTTCAACCCCAAATTATCTATTATTTTTTGCAGTCTATCCGAAAAGCTATTCATTAACTTATACTTTAATTAAATAAATATAACCTATTGATATTTAATATTATAAATTCAATCATATTATAAATCACTTGATTTTGTTACAAATGTAACATTTTATTTCTTATAGTTTGTTTTTCAATACTTTAAAATGATACAATTGTAAATTTAGGGATTTCATTAGATTTTTAGGCTTACCTAAACTATCTTTGCGGCTTCATGGAAAAATCACCCTTACATAGCATCTCTGAAGAGAATTATTTAAAGGCCATTTTTGCCCTCACTCCTACTTCACCGTCAGGAGTTTCTACTAACGATATTGCCAAAAGATTAGACACTAAAGCAGCATCGGTTACTGACATGATTAAGAAGTTGGCGGACAAAAAACTGGTAAACTATAAAAAGTACCAGGGCGTAAAGTTGACTAATGAAGGAAGAAAAGTTGCCATCAGCACTTTGCGTAAACATAGGTTGTGGGAATACTTTTTAGTGGAGAAGCTTCACTTCAAATGGGATGAAGTACATGAAATTGCCGAATACCTGGAACACATCAACTCTGACGTATTGATAAACCGACTGGATGATTTTCTGGGAAACCCAGAGTTTGACCCGCACGGAGATCCAATACCCGATAAAGACGGCAACCTCACTCCTCACCAAAACATTACGCTAAACGATTTACAAAAAGATGAAAGCGGAGTTATTGTGGGTGTAAAAGACCACTCATCTGCTTATCTAAAGTTTTTGGAAACCAATGGTTTACTCTTAGGCATTAATGTAAAAGTAATAGATATACAAGAATTTGATGAATCGGTGAAGATTATTGTAAATCAGCAAAATGAAATCAGTCTTTCACAAAAGGCGAGTAAAAACTTAATTATAAGGAAGTTGTAAGATGAAAGAGTGGTTTTTAGAGTTAAACCCTATTTGGCAGGCATTGGTAGCCACCACCTTTACCTGGTTGATGACGGCTGCCGGAGCAGCGTTAGTTTTCTTTTTTAAAGGACTCAACCGAAAAACCATGGATACCATGCTCGGCTTTACCGGTGGCGTTATGATTGCCGCCAGTTTTTGGTCACTTTTAGCTCCTGCCATTGAAATGAGTGAAGGCAAAGACCTTCCCTCCTGGTTTCCTCCGGCTGTTGGCTTTGGACTAGGCGCTATGTTTTTGTTTGTGCTCGACAAATACTTACCTCACTTACACTTAAATGCCAAAATGGAAGAACGTGAGGGAATTAAAACCGACTGGAACAAAACCATTTTATTGGTATTAGCCATTACGCTTCATAATATTCCTGAAGGTTTGGCAGTTGGAGTAGCTTTTGGAGCTATTGCCGCAGACATTCCGGGTGCTGAAATTGGTGCTGCTATTGCTTTGGCAATTGGTATTGGTATTCAAAACTTTCCTGAAGGAACGGCTGTTTCCATGCCGTTAAGAAGAGCAGGACTTTCAAGATTTAGAAGCTTTTGGTGGGGACAACTTTCTGCCATTGTAGAACCCATTGCAGGAGTTTTAGGAGCTATTGCCGTAATTTACGCCACACCTATTTTACCTTACGCTTTAGCTTTTGCAGCAGGTGCTATGATTTATGTCGTAATTGAGGAAGTAGTACCGGAAACCCAGCAAGATAAATATGCCGACTTTGCCACACTTGGCCTCATTGGCGGATTTATTGTGATGATGATATTGGATGTTGCTTTGGGATAACTACCTTTGCAGCAAATGTCTAACGATATTCTCATAAAAAACCGAAAAGCTTCTTTTGAGTATGAGTTTTTGGAAAAATACATTGCCGGAATGGTATTGTTGGGTTCCGAAATCAAATCTATCAGAGAGGGCAAGGCAAATATTGCCGAAGGATATTGCTATTTCAAAAAAGGTGAGCTTTGGGTAAAAGGCATTAACATTGCCGAATACGGACATGCTACGCACTACAATCATGAACCGCTGAGAGAAAGAAAGCTTTTGCTTTCGAAAAATGAACTGAAAAAATTACAGAAATCAGTTAAGGATGTAGGTTTAACAATCATTCCCGTAAAACTATTCATTAATAAAAAAGGCTGGGCAAAACTGGAAATTGCTTTAGCAAAGGGTAAAAAGCTTTACGATAAGCGAGAAAGCATTAAAGAAAAATCGGTTAAAAGAGACCTTGACAGAAAGTATAAGGTTTAATTTTTTAATATCTTCCCGATATGAAAAAGTTTATTTCTATTTTGTTTATCCTATTTTTTGTAGTTGGTTATTCTCAAAATTATGCCGACAAAAAAGCTTACTTAGTTGATTCTATTGACCTATCTCTACTTACCCCTCCGGAACTTGATTATTTAAATACTGAATTAGACAAATTTAAAAAATCAGATAATGACACATTAAAGTTATATACGCTCTCACTTATTGTTGAAAGGATATACGAAGCGCAAATTTGGACAAAGTATAATCGATTAATGTTAGAAATGGCCGAAATCGGACTTCAGAAAGAAGTAAACGATAGTCTAAAAAAGGTATATTTAAAATATAAGGCTTTTGCCACTAATAATATTGGGTTTTATTACGACAACACCGGAAGACCGGACTTAGCAATAAAAAACTTTTTAGCTGCAGAAAAAATATATGAGCAAATTGATAACAAAACTGAGTTAGCCAATATATTTAATAATATGGCTCACACCTACATGAACTTAGGTAATTATGAAAAATCAATTGAGCTATATCAAAAAAGTTATGACTTAAGAATTGAACTAAAAGACGAAGATGCTATTGCTAACTCTTTAAATAATATTGGCGTAGTTTATGGTTCTACGGGAAAATTTGAAAAATCATTAGAGTATTACGAGCAAAGTTTAAGCATTAGAAAAAAACTTAAAAATGATTTTGGTATTGCATCTAATATGATGAACATTGGTATTATTTACTTAAAAATGAATAAACCTAACACAGCGCTTGATTACTTGACCAAAGGACAAAAAATACATGAAAAGATAAACAATAAACAGGGAGTAGCTGCTTGTCTTAAAAATATTGGAATTGCTTACTCGTATCAAGGTAAATACGACAAGACTATTGAAAATATTCAGCAAGCACTAGATATATACAGTGAAATTAATGATAAAGAAGGAGTAAGTAATTGTCATCGTTTTATTGGAATGGCACAGCTAAAGACCAATCAAACAAAAGAAGGTGAACAATCGTTATTAAAATCTTATGAAATTGGAAAAGAAATAGGTTATCCTTTTTTGATAGAAACTGCGGCAAGAGAACTTTATCTGTTTTATAAAGAAAAGAATCAATCAAATAAAGCTTTACAGTTTCACGAGTTATACATCCAAATGAAAGATAGTGTTGAAAGCACGGCTACTAAACAACTCCTTTTACAAAACGACTATAAAAAAGATATTGAAGAGCAACTTGAAAAAGACAGCAATCAAAAAGAAATAAAAGTACTGGAAACAGAGAATGAGTTATTAAAAGAAAAAGTATCTTCTCAATCAACTTTGGTATATAGCTTGTATACTGTGATAGGCTTGCTTTTAATTATACTGGGTATCACCTATTTTAAAACCAAAAAAGGCTAAATTTTACTTACAAACTCTACGCTAGCTACCAATGGAGAAACTTCACCCAACTTCACTTTTTGTTTTAGTTCTTCATGAAGCTTTAATAGTTCAGCATTAGTAAAGATTTTTTGCTGAATAAGCAATTCGGTATTTTTCACAAACCAATACTCATTTTGTTTAGCTCTCACTTGAGAAAACATTCCTGAATTGTTGGTACTTTGATAAAAATCATCTATTACCGACCAGGCTTTATCAATGTTTTTTGATTCAATGGCTGAACAGATATCTACCACAGGTGTCCAAAGGTTTTCTTTTGGCGGAAATAAATGAATGGCGGAACGATATTGAATAGCAGCTTTTTCTGAATTCTTTAAATTATCGCCTTCTGCTTTGTTAATGAAAATAGCATCCGCCATTTCCATAATACCTCTTTTAATACCCTGCAGCTCATCTCCTGCTCCTGCCAACATCAATAGCAAAAAGAAATCTACCATTTCGGCTACTTCCGTTTCACTTTGTCCCACACCTACTGTTTCAATTAAAATTACTTCGTAACCTGCTGCCTCACATAGTAAAATACTTTCTCTGGTAGCATTGGCAACTCCACCTAAACTACCAGCTGAAGCAGACGGTCGGATAAAAGCTTTTTCGTTAGCCGATAACTTTTGCATTCTGGTTTTGTCTCCTAAAATGCTTCCTTTAGAAACTTTGCTGCTTGGATCGATAGCCAATACTGCTACTTTTTTTCCGGTAGATTGAATAATGTATTCTCCTAAAGCTTCAATAAACGTGCTTTTGCCAACACCCGGAACACCTGTTATTCCTATGCGAATAGAATTTCCTGAGTGGGGCAAACATTTATTGATTAAGTCGATAGCGTTAGCATGATCTTCACTCTTTTTAGATTCAATTAGTGTGATAGCTTCACTTAACGCTCGTACATTTCCTTTGGTTAAGCCACTAAATATCTGCTCAACAGAAAGTTGCTCTTTGGGAGAAGGTTTATAATTTTTGTTAATGCTCAACTCAGTTTAAAGTTATTTAGTTGAAAGTATAAAGTTAGTCTTTTTTGAATATTCTCATTAAAACCAATACCAACAGAAACAAAAACAATAGAGAAAACAAACCCTTCAACCACCAACTGCTCACAAAAAATACAGTAATTGCTGTAATGGGAATTAAAAAAATGCAAAACAAATGTGCCAGACCTTGTCCGCCTTTAAACACCATTTACGTAATCGGTTAAGTATTTAAAGTTTTCTGTAAGCTCACCGTCTTTAGTAATGGAAGCATTAGCTATTACTTTTTCTTCATCAGCAACTAACAAATGCTCAAACACTTTATCTATCAAACTTCTTCCAAAATCTTCGGAAGCATCTCTAGGCAATTCACAAGGTAAATTATCTACCGCCATTACGGTAATTGCTTCAGCAGCATCAAAAGCCACTTCTTTTTCTGTTGCCGGATGATATCCATATAAAGGCTCGGAAATAGTAGAAGGTCGAATGGTACAGGCCACAGGGCCGTCAATATCACAGCTAATGTCGGCTACTACTTTAATATTCCAATCGGGAGATTTCATGTCTTCTCTTGTAAAAATAAAAGGAGCTTTGCTATCCCAATAATGACAAGCAACATACATATCTGCTACTTTTGCAAAATCCATAAAACAAGATTCAAATTTTTCAGGGTGGTGATATACTTCCTTTTTATCGAACTTACCACCATCAGGTAACTTATAGTATTCGGTTACATCTAATACTGTAAACACAGGCTCATTAAAAGACTGGGGTAAAAATTCTTCAGTTCCTACTTCTTTTAATTTCAATTCATGGATAATTTCTAACGCCCCATGCCCTACTCTTCCATAGCCCGTTAAAACAATTTTATAATTGCTCGGTAGTTTTACTTTTTTAAGCTCTTGTTTTAATTCTTTGTAGTCATGACATTCATTCGCAGGTTTTAAATCATAAGCACTCGTCCTTTTTCCATAAGCTAAAAAACCATTGTAACAGCCCACAATTCCGGCATATCTACCAAAACCTAAAATTCTACCGTCATTAGGGTGTTTCAGACATTCGTAGTCCACCATCTGAATATTCCTCTCCAGTATTTTTTGCAATAACTCTCTATTATAAGGCTGTTTTTTAATAGTATGTGAAAAGAAAAGATAGGTTTTATTATCAATTAGCATAGGCATAGGCACTTCCTTTACGCCCATTAGAATATCACAGTTAGAAACATCCTCTACTACTTCAATTCCCTCTGCTTTGTATTCGTCATCTTTAAAACACCTAATATCACTAGTTTGCACCAACACATCAACATTCGGAAACTTTTCTTTTACTTCTTTACATTGTTCTGGAGATAACGGAACTCTTTTATCCGGTGGTGTTTTTCCTTCTTTAATAATACCTATTTTCATTACTGAGCATTCAAAATTTGGGCAAAGATAACTTCTTTAAACAATTTTAGTCAGTTGAAAAACAGAGATTCGGACATATTGTCACTATTGAAAAGCAGACACTATATGGAATGATTTTTGTACATTTGCAGTCACAAAAGTTCATTGAATTCATGGGGCCGACAGGTATTGACAGCAAGCAGAAAGGATCTGTAAGCATGCCGGATATTGTGCGTTAGTCCGTAAAACAAAAATGCTCAATCGCTTAATTGGCGAAAACAATTATGCACTTGCAGCTTAATCAACCAAGTTGATAAAGCTTAATCTTTGGTGAAGCACAGTAGCCATCGACAAGTATCCCTCAGTAGTTCCGTTCATTAACGCTGAATAAGGGGTATTAGACTTTTGAACTAGTTGCGAAAGCGCCTTGATTTTGCAGCGAAACTTTTAAAGGATAAGCTATTGTTAGGCTGCTTTTGGCCGGACAGTAGTCGAAAACCAATCAAAAGATAAGCATGTAGAAAGCTTATTGTTTCCTTGTTTGGACGAGAGTTCGAATCTCTCCGGTTCCACCATATATAAAGGCAATCAAATGGATTGCCTTTTTTTATACATTCAAATAGAAACCTTTTACTAATTCTGTAAACTCATCAGTGTATTGATGGCGTTCATTTTCAATACATAATTCTGATAATTCCACCTTTTCCTCTTGCTTTGAAAATTGTAATAATACTCTCTTGAAAGTCTTATTATGATTCCCTTTCACCAGACATTGTCGTTTTATGAAAAACTTTTTTGCAGCAGCAGTTTTTGTAATATACTCCAATTGCTCAAATGGATAAACAACTACCACCTCACCTTCTTCGTTTGTAATATTAAATGTAAACTCAAAAAAATCAGTTATCTCAAAATTAATTCTTTGCCGGGCCACATCTCTTTTTTCGTCACCACTTAAATATGTTGGCTTAAAAAAAGGAGGATTACAAATCACTAAATCATATTTATCTGTTGCGTTATAATCTTGAAATGAGGTGTGAAATAATTCTATCCGTTGCTTAAATATGGATTGTTCAATATTTTCTTTTGCCTCTATATATGAATCCCTGTCAATTTCAACTGCTGTTATAAATGCTTTAGGATTTCGCTGAGCCAACATTAAAGAAAGCAAGCCTGTTCCTGCCCCCACATCTAATATTTTATCTCTTTTTGAAATGTCTGTCCAGGCTCCAAGCAATACACCGTCCGTTCCCACTTTCATAGGGGTATTTGCTTGGTGAATTGTAAACTGTTTAAACTGAAAATAGGTATTAGACATATCATTAATTGACCCAACAAATGTATTGTTTTATCATACGTTTTTTTACTTATTATTTAATTTTCATACGTAGTATCACTTATATAAAAATAGGCTTATAAATAAATAAATTGGGTGTTTCACCTCTTTTTCCAAGGGACGTTTAGTTCTAATTTTGGTATTCATAAAAATATAAAACTAAACCGTCTAATCATGAAAACATTGCATTTAAAAAATTTACTACTCACATGTGTTTTGTTAGCATTTTATGCTCATTCAAGCTTCGCACAAGTGTATCCCATTAAAGAGAATATTACAAAACCAAGTATCTGTCTGGAACTAAAAGGAAAAATACCTCATAAAAAAGATGTTCCTTACAAAGTAGAGCTTATATACTACAATACCGTAATAGACAGTTTAATGGTAAACGATAGAAAGGGTTTTGCGTTTGAGTTAACAAAAAATGCCTACTACACTATTAAAATATCCAGAGAAGGGTATTTACCAAAATTAGTTAGCATAGATACTCACTTACCTGAATCAAGATATAACAAAGGGCATTATGAGTTTGAGTTTACTACTGATTTATTTAAAGAAGAAACCATATACTCTGATGCTTTTGAGTTTCCCATAACAATTGTCTCCTACAATAAGAAGAACAAAGAGTTTTATTATAATGAAAAATACACTTCAAATATTAAGGCAGAAATTAAAGCCGATACTAGAAGACCATAATTATTAATTATTTAATTTTGGTAATTCTATAAGATGAAAAAGGGGCAAGAGATAGACTATAATTTATTTAAATCACTGGTAGAACAGAGTAAGGATGCCACTATTGTATTGTCCGATAAAAAGAAATCAATTTACATTTCTCCAAACTCAAGTAAAATTTTAGGTCTTTTAAAACCAGCTATTTCAGAAACGGATTTGTTTCGGTTAATTCATCCTGAAAATATTCCCGAAATAAAAAAAGTTTACTCCGGCAAATCAAAAAAACCAAAAGATTTTACCATTAGAGTTAAACAGAAAGATGATTATCGATGGTATAATTTAACTCTTAGTAAATTAGATAACAATAATACCGCCTTTACTTTTAAGGGTATTCATAAAAAAATAGCTGCAGAAGAAAACCTAAGAGAATCTGAAGAAAAATACAAACTACTTTTTGATAAAAGCCCTATACCAAAATGGATTTACAATAAAAAAACATACGTAATTATAGATGCTAATGAGTCTGCCATCAATCATTATGGTTATACTAAAGATGATTTTAAAAATATGACCATAAAAGATATCCGACCAAAAGAAGATGTTAAAAAACTTCTTGAGTTTGAAAAAAGCAGAAAGCAATCAAAAAAATTAACCAATTACGGAATATGGCGACATAAAAAAAAGAATGGAGAGATTATTCTGGTAGAAGTCTCAGGGCATCCGATAAAATATAATAATCAGGATTGCAATGTAGCTGTTTGTATTGATGTTACGGAAAGAGAGCAAAACTTACAGCGAATTCAAGAAAGTGAAGAATTTAGCAAAAATATTTTATCCTCTCTTAGTTCCGGAATAGCCGTAATAGATAAAAAAGGCATTATATTAAGCACAAATGATGTATGGGAAAATCATTCTAGTATTAGCAAGAAAAAAACTAATACAAGCATTGGAGTAAATTACTTAAAAAGCCTACAAAAATCTGCTGAATCTGGCGATATCTATAGCGCAAAAGCATTAAAAGGAATTAAAAAAGTAATTAGTCAAAAAGAAGATAAATTTGAGATGGAATATCCCATTCAGTTACCAAATAAAAATACTTTATGGTTTTTATTAAATGTTTCACATTTTAAAGGAAAAGTAAGTAATACTGTTATAAGGCATGTTAACATTACCGAAAAGAAGCTTAGTGAAAAAGCTTTACAAAATGCCTATAACGAAAAAGAATACATTCTTGAAAGTATTTCTGATGGGTTTTTTGCAGTAAATGAGAATTGGACTATTACTTATTTTAATAAAGAAGCTGAAAATTTATTAACCTTTCCTGCAGCCAAAGTAATTGGCAAGAACCTTTGGAATATTGTTGAAAATCCGGATACAGATGAAATAAAAAAGATGAAAACAGTATTTTCTACAATTATAAAAAATCAACGACCTTATTTATTTGAATATTACTACAAACGAATTGAAAAATGGTTTGAAATAAAAGTTTCACCTTCAAAAATAGGTGGGTTATCTATATACTTTAGAGACATAAGCTATAAAAAAACAACCGAACAAACCTTAAAAAAATTATATTTTGAATTAGAAGAACGTGCTAATAGCCTTGCGGCTTCAAATGCCGAACTGGAACAATTTGCTTATGTTGCTTCTCATGACCTTCAGGAACCGCTCAGGATGGTTACCAGTTTTTTGGGTCAAATAGAAGAAAAGTATAGCAATATATTAGATGAAAAAGGTAAAAAATATATACACTTTGCGGTTGATGGTGCCCAACGTATGAGACAGCTTATTATTGACTTACTTGAATATTCAAGACTTAATCAATCTAACATAGAAAAAAGCTTTTTTAATGTTGATGAACTTTTGAATAGTATTATTCAATTAAACTCTATTGCAATAAAGCAGAATAAAGCAAAAATTACAATTGGAAAAATGCCTAAAGTGTATGGAGTGCAAAATAGTATTCAAAGTGTTTTTCAAAACTTAATTAGTAATGCTCTAAAATATCAAAAGAAGAATATAAAACCTATTATAAAAATTAAGTCAACGGATAGTCCCACTCACTGGAAGTTTTCAATATCTGACAATGGAATTGGTATTGACTCAAGATACTTTGATAGAATATTTCATATTTTTCAAAGACTTCACAATAAAGAAGAATATAGTGGGACAGGGATAGGCTTAGCAATGTGTCAAAAAATAATAACAGCCCATAAAGGGAAAATATGGCTAGAATCACTTCCCGGAAAAGGAAGTACTTTTTATTTTACACTTAAAAAACCCGAAAACAATAAATGAAACCTATACACATTTTACTTATAGAAGATAATGAAGGTGATATCTTACTTACTCAAGAAGCTCTTGATAAGTCGAAAATTGTAAATGACGTTAGTATTGTAAGAGATGGAAATGAAGCAGTTTTATTTTTAAACAAACAGGAAAATTATGCAAAAGCAGTAACGCCTGATTTAATACTATTAGACGTAAACCTCCCAAAGAAAAATGGGCATGAAGTATTACAGTATATTAAGGAAAGTGAAAAACTTAAACATATACCAGTTATCATGCTAACTACATCATCATCAGAAATAGATATTTTAAAATCTTATAAAAGTCATGTAAACTGCTACATTACTAAACCTGTTGATGCAAAGAGTTTTTTAAATGTAGTAACCTCTATTGAAAACTTTTGGGTAACTATTGTCACACTTCCAACCCAGTAACATAAACTACACAACTTGACATTAGATAATAAAATAGAAAAAATACTTGTCATTGAAGATAATCTAGGTGATTTTGTTCTGATTGAAGAATATTTAAAAGAGTCTTTTACTTCAGTAAAAATCTTTAATGCCAAATCATTAAAAGAAGCAAAAAAACTTATTCAATCTCATCAAAAATTTGATGTTGTTTTGCTTGATTTATCATTACCGGATAGTAGTGGGAACAAATCTTCTGAAAAAATATTGTCATTAATTGACGGACCGCCCGTTATTGTTCTTACCGGGTTTTCAAGCAAAGACATCGACATTCAGTCATTATCATTGGGTATTTCTGACTACTTATTAAAAGATGAACTCACTCCAAGAATTTTAGCTAAAAGTATTTTGTATAGTATTGAAAGGCAAAAGGCTAAAGAAAAACTAAGGTTAAGCGAACAATTATTTAAAGCACTTGTACAAAATGGCTCTGAATTGATTGCCATTATTAACAATGAAGGGGAATACACTTATATGAGTCCCACTTCAAAAACTGTTTTGGGACTTCCTCCAGATCACTACACTGGTAAAGAAGCATTTCAATTCATTCATCCTGATGACAGAGATAGAGTTGTAAAAAGTTTTAGAGCACTAAAAAACAGGAAGAAAATATCCACCAGACCATTTCGATTCAAAAAAGTTAACGGTAGGTATATATGGCTTGAAACCATTGTTACCAATATGTTAGATGACCCTTCAGTAAGGGGAATTGTAGCTAATTGTCGGGATGTCACAGAAAAAATAAATCATGAAAAAGAAATCAGCAGGGCAATCGTTTCTACGCAAGAAGCTGAACGATTTGAAATTAGTAGCGAATTACATGATAATGTAAACCAATTATTGGCAGCTGCCCAAATTTACTTAAGCACAGCTATGAAAGAAGCCGGTAATTTGGATTACAGTCAGCTTTTAAAAAAATCCAGAGCCTATGTTTTAGAAAGTATTAATGAAATAAGGCGATTATCTCATCGATTATCACCGGGATTTAAAAATGATTTCCCTATAGAGGAGGCAATAAGAGACTTAATAACTGACATTGGTGTTAAAAAAGATTTTGAAGTTATTACCTCAATAAATATTAAAAACACAGTTCTTCCCTACGACCTTAAGTTAAACGCCTATAGGATTTTACAAGAGCAATTAAATAACATCATCAAACACTCTGAAGCTACTGAAGCTCATATTTCACTTAATATTGTAGGTAATAAATTAGTAATGAAAACCAGTGACAATGGAAAAGGGTTTGATACAAAGAAAAAGAAAAAGGGGATTGGACTCAACAATATGGAAAAACGAGTTGTTCTATTTTCAGGTACCTTTAATACTAAATCTAAAAAAGGAAAAGGTACTGAAATCACTATTGAAATCCCGCTATAATTTTATCTATCATTTATTTGGCATAACATAAAAAAAGGTGCGAAAAATGTCGCACCCTTTTACCTACTATGAAAAAAATCACACTCTCACTAACCGCCTGTAACAAAGTATAATGCTATTACTACTAAATATCCTATCGCTAATACTATCGGTGTAACCGCCATAAGAATAGCCTTTACCTTTTTGGTTACCGTCTTCTCTTCATTATAGTAGAAAAGAAAGTTGTAAAACCAATCAATGTATTTATTTATCGCTCTGTTGTTTAATATATCTTCCATAATCTTCAAGTTTAAGTTTGTTATTTAGCTGCTCTTAAACCGGCTTTAAGTTCATCCAACTTTGTTTGAAGCGCTTCCTCCGCCTCATTCTCTCTGCTAAGCTCAATAAGTGCCGTTACCTTTTGAGTATAATTGTCAGCTAACATATTGTGCTGATGGTAATCATTAAGAGCCGCTAACAATTTCTTTCTGCTGTACTTTAACTGTACCACCAATCCGTTAACAAATATGGGAGAAGAAACCGCCATCAAATAAATACCCACCGGAGGCATTACCACAGTAACTGCTGTAGATAATGGCAACATAGACATTTGTCCGAAAGCTTTTTCATCTCGCTTACTAAAGAACAGATCAATAAGTGCAGCACTCGTATCGTCAGTACCATACTGATTTTGAAACTCTTCGTAGCTTAATTTATACGATTTATTATCCCTTGTTGTGTCAGGACTTTGTGAATAAGTAACTAGTGTTATAAGAACTAGAACTGAAGTGATAAGAATTTTTTTCATGATGTAGTTATTTAAATTTTACATCACAAAAGTACAGCCGCCATACCTGCTGTGTAAGAGCTAAAAAACTGAATTTTAATATTTAAAAGCGTATATTTTTTTAGGTGATTGATTTAAAAAACCCCAATATATTACTTAAAACTCCATCGGTAAAAAAACGCACTACCCCTAATAAAATCACTTATAAGGAAAATGGAATTTATTGTAAATTACTGTTTATTAAATAATTATATGTTTATTGAGGGAAAGACTAAAACTTATCCGATTCACCAATGATACCTTTGGTAAACGCATACTTTACCAATTCAGCAGAATTCTTTGCACCTGTTTTTTGGAGCAAATTCCTCCTATGAGAATCAACTGTTCTATCACTAATATGTAGCTTATCTCCTATTTCCTTGTTGGTAAGACCATCTCCTATGAGTTTTAATACTTCTATTTCTCTTTCGGAGAGTGGCTCTTCTATACCATTGCTATTTGTCTTCTTAAACAACATATTTTCAAGTAGCACATTAGAAACATTTCTGCTAAGATATTTTTCTCCGGTAGCAACCACTTTAATTGCTTCAAATAATTCATAAGGCGAATCATCTTTTAGCACATACCCTAATGCTCCTAATTCTAACATTCTTTTAACCTCTCTTTCTCTTTCATTTGCACTAAATACTAATATCTTAGAGTCAGGGTATTTTTGCATTATTATTTCAGTAGCTTCTATGCCATTTATAACGGGCATACCGATATCCATTAATATAACGTCAAACGAATTTTTTTCAACTTTTTCAATTACCTCCCGCCCATTACTGGCCTCATATATTTCCATTTGATTAGTTTCGACCTCAAGAAGTGCAATTAAGGCACTTCTAATTATTTCATGGTCATCAGCTATAAGTAATTTAAGTTTTTTCATAGTAGTATATTTTGAATTCTACAATTGTATTCCTATTACCATTACATCATCAATTTGTTCTTCATTTCCTTTCCAGTCAACAAAATACTTATCAATATGTTTTTGTTGTTCATTAAATGTTTTTTTTGATACGTCTTCAAGCAATTTAATAAATCTTGACTTCATAATCATTTTACCCGTAGTATGATGAAATTGGGAGTAATAACCGTCAGAAGTAAAATAAATATAGTCTCCTGACTCATATTTAATTATCTCTTGAGTAAACTCTTTAACTAATCTGTTTTTTGAATAATAACCACCTATGCCCACCCTATTTCCTTTAAACACCATAAATCCTAAGCTATTATTATAGTAGTAAAGTGACTGATTAGCACCGGCAAAAACAATTTGGTTAGTTTTTATATCAATTCTGCATAGTGACATATCCATCCCATCATTAACTTGATTGTTTTCCTGATTTAATACATCGATAATTGCTCCATCTAGATGATAAAGTATTTCTTTGGGTTCATATATACCTGAAGTAATAATTATTTTATTCAAAATACTGCTTGCCATCATACTCATCATAGCTCCGGGAACTCCATGGCCCGTACAATCAATTCCGGCAACAAAAATGTAATTACCGACCTTTTGACACCAGTAAATATCACCACTGACTATTGACTTAGGTTTCCAATAAGCAAAATGGCTTGAGAAATGTTTTAAACATTCATCATATCTGGAAAGCAGTGCGCTTTGTATTTTTTTTGCATAATTTATACTGTCTTGTATTTCAGTATGGGTTTCCTGAAGTTTACGGCTAATCATTACTCTTTCCAGTACTTCATCTTTTAGTAACCTATTTGCATCGGACAGCTCTTTTGTTCTTTCTTTTACTTTATTCTCTAATTCATTATTAAGTTTTAAAATTTCTTCTTCCTGTTGCTTTCGTTTGGTAATATCTCTAGCTATAAAAAATAGTAAATCTTCTTTTGCCTGGGCATTCCATTCTAACCATATATAGTTGCCTTCTAGAGACCGATATCGATTAACAAAATTAACAATAGGTACTCCAGCTTTTAATTTCTCAAATTGCTGAAAACTAATAGCTACATCTTCCGGATGAACAAATTCAAGAATATTTTTAGATGATATATCTTTTTTAGAGAACCCTAATATTTTCTCAAAAGACTCATTAACGTTAATAAAATCACCATTTTTTCCAACAATAGCAATCATATCCACAGAAACAGAAAAAAGCATATTAGTTTGCTCTAGTGCTTTTTGCTTTTCCTTTTTTTCGTTAGCTTCTCGTAATGTTTTAACAACTGCAAGAGGAAGATTTGACAAATTATTTTTTAAAACAAAATCATAAGCTCCTTTCTTCATTATCTCTACCGCTAATTCTTCACCTAAAGTACCCGTTACAATAATAACAGGCACGTCTGGTAGGAACTCATTACAATGCTCTATCGCTCTTACGCCATCATAACCGTCTAGTTTAAAATCAGAAAGTATAATATCAGGAGTAAACTTATTTAAAGTGTCTAAAAATGTAAGCTGTGAGTTGGCTACTTCAAAAGTATAGTCGAAGTCTAAAGTAGAAAGGTGATATTTCGCTAACTCTACATCACTTTCCTGGTCTTCTAATATCAACACCTTCAGTTCTCTCATAGTTAAAAAACCTATTTAGCCTGTCTAACGGGTGGTTGGTTGACTACTAACCAATAAAAACCTATTTCTCTTATACTATTTGTGAATTTATCAAAATCAACAGGCTTAACTATATAACTATTAACACCTAATCGATATGTTTCAACAATATCTTTATCTTCTTTTGAAGATGTCATTACCACAACAGGAATACTTTTAGTTCTTTCATCAGCTCTCACTCTTCTCAATACTTCAATACCACCCACCTTCGGCATTTTTAAGTCTAAAAGAATAATTTTAGGCTGATTGTCAATATCTCTCTCTGAATATTCTCCCTCACAAAAAATAAAATCAAGAGCTTCCGCTCCATCTTTTAACCATATTACATTATTTGCTAGGTTTTCGTCTCGTAGTGCTATTAGTGCTAACTCAGCATCATTAGGACTATCTTCAACAATTAATATTTCTACAAATGCATTGTCTTTCATAGTATTTAAGTTTTTTACTTTTTGCTTTTTTTGTTTTTTTGTTTTATCGTAAAGTAAAATGTTGCCCCTTCTCCTACTTTTGATTCTGCCCAAACTTTACCACCGTGCTTTAATACAATCCTTTGAACAATAGCTAAACCAACTCCGGTTCCGGAAAATTCTTCTTCAGAATGAAGTCTTTGGAAAATTCCAAATAAGTTTCCTGCGTACTTCATATCAAAACCTGCTCCATTGTCTTTTACATATATTGTATTTACTCCATTGATATTTTTATTACCCACTTCTATCTTTGCATAGTCTTTACCTCCGGTAAATTTAATGGCATTTCCTAGTAAGTTACTCACTACATGCTTCATCATTTCACGGTCAGCATTTACTTCCCCTAAATCTTCAATGATAAAGTCTATTTTTCTATTTTCTTCTGCAAGTTTCAGGTCTTCATAAACTTCCATAAATAACCCCTTCCAATTAAACCTACTCTCATTCATTTTTAATCTCCCCATTCTAGAAAAAGCAAGCAAATCATCTATTAGATTACCCATTTTCGATATACTCCTAGTGATAATTCCTAAATACTTTTTGCCATCATCATCTAATTGAGACTCATATTTTTTTTGTAATATTTTAGCAAATCCATCAACAGCCCTAAGTGGAGCTCGAAGATCATGCGACACAGTATAACTAAAGCTTTCTAACTCTTTATTAATTTCTATAAGTTGGGCTGTTCTTTCTTTTACCTTATTTTCTAATTCATTATTCTTTTCATTAAAATAGGATTGAGCAATGGTATACATTGCAAAATCAATAAGCAACCCCAACCCTTTCATTATATCAATCCCCTCATTTGCATTTTCAGCAAAATCTTTTTTTATGAAAGGAATTAACTTCGCTTTGTACAATCTCACAATGTCATACCAATCTGAGTACTTCACATTCATTTTAGCATATACTTCTCCTTGCTGCATTAAGTCCTGAACATATTCGTCCCATTCACCCTCATAAATAGCAGCACGCTGTAATTCTACAGATCTTTTATTTTGAGCTTCCATTTGTTCAATTGATTGAGCTGAAATAAGTGGCCCGAATAACGAATGGTCAGCCAACTCTGCTGTTATTATTTCGTTTAATTCATTCTGATACTTTAAACTGTAATCAAAATACTTTTTAAGTAAGTTAATTTCTTCATCCTTAAATTTAGGGTTTACCCCAACATCTTGATCTAATAATATTTTCATGGTTATATTGTTTCAAATATCTAATTATACTATCATCCATCATAAAGAAGATCAAATACTATCTCCTATTAAGTTATTAGTAAAAGCATACTTCACTAATTCAGCAGAATTTTTACAATTCGTTTTTTGCAATAAATTTCTTCGGTGAGAGTCTACAGTACGTTCACTAATATTAAGTTTCTCCCCTATTTCTTTGTTGGTAAATCCATCACATATATATCTCAAAACTTCTAATTCTCGTTCCGAAATAATCTCAGCCTTTACTTGTTCTTGTTTACCATCATTTTTAAAAAACAAATTATTAAGCAGTTTGTTTGATACATTTCTACTTAAGTACTGCTTTCCTTCAGACACAGCTTTTATTGCTTCAAATAATTCATCAGGTGCATCATCTTTTAGTACATAGCCTAATGCACCAAGTTCCAGCATTTTTCTCACTTCTTTTTCCTTATCATAAGCACTAAATACCAATATTTTAGTATCAGGCATTTCCTTCATTATTATTTCAGTAGCTTCAATACCATTTAACTCGGGCATACCTATATCCATTAAAACTACATCAAAAGAACCACCCTTTAACTTTGCTATCACTTCCTTACCATTACTGGCTTCAGAAATATCAATATCACTATCCTCAGATTTAAATAAAGCTATTAACCCACTTCGGATTATTTTATGGTCATCTGCTATAAGTATTTTCATTTTATATAGTATTTTAAGTTAAACCAAATAACCTTAAATAGTTTATTGAGTTTACCAATTTAAATTTTAAGGAATAAAAAGCAAATAAATTATACTTTCCCTAAAAAGCAAACATATAAAATAAATAGTAAATTATTGTCAGTATAAATACATAGAAAAAAACTAGGTATAAATACCTAGTTTTTGAAATGATTTTTAAGCCACTTTATGGCAGCAGATTCTGTATTAAAAACCTTAAAAGGAGTTTTCGGTTTATTCACCTTAGCGTAAAAATTAGCAATGAGTTTATAAGCAATACTATTAGCTACAACAGCAGTAATAGCGCCAACATACCTGTCCTCCATTTTAATGGCGTTATCCCTTGCCTCCTTACCAACCGTTACATAGTCTTCGGCTGTAAATAAAAAAGGTCGCTTTGCATCGCCACACATCTGCACGAATATATCATACAATTTAATCTGAAGATCAACTGTAATTTCTGTATGTTCTCTATAGTGTACGTGAACTATTCCGTCACTTCTTAACCGAACGATAGCCTCATCTATTTCGATTACTTTAACAGTCTCTATCTTATCCAAAAGCAGTAGTTTAACCGCCTAAACATACTAAAAAAAGAGATGCCAGATACTCTTGTTCTATTATATTTGCAATAATGAAAAACTTAAAAAAAGAGACACACAAACACATCATATCTGTTTTGGATGAAAAATTAATACATCTATCCAATGCAATTGAAGCTTCCATGCAGTCAAGAGACAATGAAACAAAAAGCAGTATGGGTGACAAATATGAAACAGGTCGTGCTATGGTTCAGACAGAGATAGATAAGTTGGTAAATAATAAAATTGCTTGTAAAAATTTACTGGATGAAATAAAAAACATTAATCCGGAAGTAGAAAGTGACATTGTTAATAATGGTTCATTAGTGGAAACCAATTATGAACTATTTTACTTTTCAATTCCCTACGGAAAAATAAATATTGGCAATAAGGAGGTTTTTGTTATCTCATTATTTTCACCCATTGGAATGGTTTTTAAGTCAAAAAGAGCGGGAGACATTATTAACTTTAAAGGGAAAACATATACTATTATAAGCGTGAGTTAAACTTTCTCAACTCACGGTCTATTTTAATAGCATTAGGACAAAGGATATCTAGAAAACGCCAGTAGTTCTTTCCGTGATTTTTAAATAGCGTATGTGCCAATTCATGTAAAATTACATAATCAATCAACTTGTCAGGCAATTTCATTAAGTATAAACTTAGGTTTATTCTGTTGTCATGTGAGCAACTACCCCAGCGGGTTTTTGAGTTCCTTATAGTTAAGCTTTTGTAGGTAAGATTAAATCTTCTGGCAAGCACTTTTACCCTCTTTGGTAAATATTCTTTGGCTTCAAGTCGGTATGTTTCTTCAATAGCCTTTTTTACAAATTCCTGAAATCCTTTTCTGCTAGCCATACCTCCAAGTGGATATTCTACTACTAGTGTTCTCTC
>JAUHYR010000028.1 GCA_030426475.1 Bacteroidia bacterium | reverse complement strand
ATAAATTTTTTAAGCTCTTCTGCTTCTTCCATTAATTTAAAATAGTCATCTCCGCTTAATTCAATGTTAATTGGTTTAGGCTGTGGAGGACCTGCCGGATCCTTATCTACGGTAATCTGAACTCCCGCTATACCGGCATCTTTTAAGTTTTTCCTAATTTCTTTCATTACATCACTGGTAAGAATTCCTTTTCTATCCTGAAACTTGACAAATGCCACCATAATTCTTGCCTTTTCAGGGGTAGCTCCCATTGAAACTCCTTCCATAGGATCGCTGGCACCTTCACCAACTTGTGTAATAACTGATTTTACCAGATAGTTTTCTCCATTTTTATCTAGATATTCGTCTTTATTAATGGTTTTGTAAACTATTTCTTCTGCCCGTTTTGTAATTTCATTTGTTTCGTGAATATCTGTTCCTATAGGCATTTCAATAAAAACGTTTACATAATTGGGCATATTAATTGGGAAAAACTCAACCTTTGGTGGAAATATTCCCATTAAAATAAAAGAGAAAAAGAGCAAGCCAATTGTCCCAAAGAAAAACCCAATAGGTCTTTTTCTGTGGAGTGCATAACTCAACACTCTTTCATACATATCTTCCAATTTAGGCAAAAACTTTTCCTGAAACCAAGCCGTAGCCGGTGAAAAAAGGAAATAGTTAATTAATATAATAATGCCTGCAATAATTAAAAAGTTACCGAAACCATGTGCCCCAACTAAGTGCATAAATAGCCCAAACAATGCAAAAGCAGCAAAAATGATAAGTAGTTTTTTCCGCTTCATTCTTGTTTCTTTTACTTTCATAAATACAGCGGTAAGCACAGGATTAATAACTAACGCAACAAAAAGTGAAGAGCCCAAAACAATCATTAAAGTAATAGGTAAATATTTCATGAACTCACCCATTAATCCCGGCCAAAGCGCAAGCGGAACGAAAGCTGCTAAGGTAGTAGCAGTTGAGGCAATAATTGGCCAAGCTACTTCTCCCACTCCTTTAATTGCAGCATCTATAGAATTATATCCTTCATCCATTAAACGATATATATTTTCTACCACCACAATTCCGTTATCTACTAACATTCCTAAAGCAAGAATTAATGAAAACAATACCATCATATTTAGTGTAACACCAAATGCTCCGAGTACCATAAAAGCCAAAAACATACTTATCGGAATTGCTATCCCTACAAAGAGAGCATTTCTCAGACCTAAGAAAAACAGCAGCACTAAAATCACCAACAACATTCCAAAGATGATGCTGTTCTCCAGCTCATCTACTTGAGTTCTTGTTTGGTCAGATAAATCACCTGTAATTTTCACCACTAAATTAGAAGGTAAAAACTCCTTTTTAGCATCTTCAATAATTAAATTAATTTCATCCGATGCATCCAATAAATTTTCTCCCGCTCTTTTTATTACATCAAGCATTACAACAGGCTGTCCGCTTTGTCTGGCAAAGCTTTTAGGGTCTTCTCCTTCAAACCTAACCTCTGCAATATCTTTCAAATAAACAAGCTCTTGCTTTTCACTTTTTACCACTAAATTTTCAAGCTCTTCAACACTTGTAAACTCTCCTATTACCCTAACATTTCTATTATAGCCATCTACTAATAAGTCACCGCCCGATGTGGTTATGTTTTCTGCCCGAATTGCATTTTCAATATCCTGAAAGCTAATTTCCGTTGACTCCATTTTATGTAAGTCAATCAAAACTTTCATTTCTCTTTCGGGAATACCTCTAATATCAACTTTTGAAATTTGAGGCAAGTCTTCTATTTTATCTTCAAGAATTTCAGCATATTCTTTCAACTGCTTCATGGTGTAATCGCCCGAAAGATTGACATTCATAATAGGTGTCAATTCTGAAAAATTCATTTCAAAAATATTCGGGTCAACGGGTAAGTCCTGAGGAAAATCTGCATCTCCTCTTGCTTTATCAACAGCATCTTTTACTTTTCTGAGTGCTTCTTTGGGTTCTACAGAAAAATCAAATTTTACCTGAATAGTGGAATACCCTTGAATAGATGTTGAATTAATTTTATCCACTCCGGTAATTGATTTTAATTCTTTTTCAATTGGTCTTGTAATTAATCGTTCAATGTCTAATGCGGAGTTTCCGGGATATGGTGTTCCAACATAAATTTCAGGAGTAATTACTTCGGGAAATGCTTCTTTTGGCATAGATGTATATGCCGATATTCCGGCTACAAGTATGATAAAAAGCAATACAAAAACAGTCGTTCGATTTTTAACAGAAAGTGTAGATAACCCAAACTGTTTGTCTATTTCTTGATTATTATTTTGGTTATTGTCCATTTTTTAAATCTCTTAACTATTTAATTTATTGAGCTAACTTAATGTATTCACCTTCTGAAACACTTCTTGCACCATCCACAATAAGTTGTTCTCCACCACTCAATCCTCCTGTTACAAGCGTTCCTTCTTCATTAGCAGAACCAACTTCTACAATGATTTTTTTCGCCACTAATTCACCATCTTTCTTATCAGCAATAAACACATAGTTATTCCCTTTTATATCTTGTTGAACTGCCTTTGAAGGTATTACAAAATCACTTTTTGTAGATAAGTCTGTAATAGATAAAATGGCTAATAAATTTGGCTTTAGTTTTTGATTTTTGTTTTCTAAGTCCACTCTTATTTTAAAACTTCTATTATTTGGGTTAATAAATTGACTAACATGTGACACTACCGTATCAACAGAAAAACCTAGTGTAGGAATTTCTACTTTTACCTTTGTTCCTTTTTTAAGTATTCCTGTGTATTCTTCTGATACATCTGCCTTAATGTAAACGTTATTAGCATTTACTAATCTTACTACAGGTAATGCAGAATTTGCCAACTCACCGTCATTCATAAAAATTTCATCTACCGTTCCATTAACCGGTGCTATGATTTTCCCTTTTTTAATGTTTGCATCAATACTGGCTAAAGTGCTCTCTAATGACTCTTTTCTAGTTTTTGCTTCTAAGTACTGAACTTCTGAACCTATTTTTTCTTTCCAAAGCTTTTCTTGTTTTTCAAAAATTTGCTTGGCTAATTCATAAGAGGTTTTAATTTCTTCTCGCTGATTATATAAAACTGCTAAATCTAACTCTGCCAACACCTGCCCTGAGTTTACATTTTGTCCCTCTTTAACATATACTTTTTTAATCGTACCCGGCATTTCAGGATATAAGCTCATTGACGCATCTGCTTCTACATTTCCGTGAACTTGAAAGGTATGTTCAAAGGCTGATTTTTCAATATCAGATAGAGAAACATACACATATCTTCTCTTAATACTCGTATCTAACTTTGCAATTTTACTTTCTACTTCTAAAAGCTTATTACCTATGTCTGCATGAAGCTCTTTTAAGGAATCTCTTTGCTTAGTTAAACTTTCTAGTTCTGTATTACCCTTTTTACTACCGCAAGAAAAAGTAATGGCTAAAATTGAACCTAAGACTATTGATGGCATTACATTAAATTTCATCTGTTTGGATTATTTATTGCTGTTAAATTTTTAATTATTGTTTAATAGATATTCTAATTCTGTTTTTGCACTTAATACATTTAGCAAGGCAGTAAAGTAGTTTGATTGACTAAGGATATATTGCGAATGTGCTTGTGTTAAATCCATACTGGAAGCCACTCCTTCCCTATGTTTGATAACTGTTTGGTCATAAATGTTTTTAGAAAGAGAAAGGTTTTCTTTTGCTAATTCATACTGGTCTCTATTGGTTTCAAATTGGCTTTTAGCCGAATAATATTGCACCTGAAGATTTTTTTCAAGTGTTTCCTTTTGGTTAGTTACTTTTTCTAATTCTAATTTGCTTTGCTGAATCACTGCCGTTTGCCCAAGCGAATTAAATATCGGCACCGATAGTTTTACACCAAATACAGTAGTAGGATACCAATTAGGAAAATCAAATTTATTACTAAACGCATTTTGCGAATGTGATAAAAAAGCAGACATAGTAGGCAATTGGGAAAACTGGTTGTTCCTAACACTCATTTTGCTAAGCTCTTCTCCTTTTGTAACTATTTGATAATCGATAGACTGTGTTACATCAAATTTTTCATTGGTAATATCTAAATATTCCTGGCTAGAAAAATCATCTAGTGATTGTGTTAAAGTAATTTCTTGTTCTATTGGAACATTTAGTTGTACTTTAAGAAGTAAATATGCCAACTCAATATTTCTATTAAGCTGCGCCAACATATTTTTTGTGTTGATTAAATTTATTCTGATTTGATCTAATGCAGTAGATTCTATTAAGCCTTGTTCAAGAATTTTTTCGGTCTCTGATTTAAGCTGTTCTAACTCATTTACATTTTTCTCTATCAGCATTTTGTTTTCCTTAGCAATAAGAGCATTGTAATATGATTGAGAAACCATTTTTTTCACCTCTAACTCTGATTTTACCGCATTACTTTCGGCATACTTCTTATACAGTTTTGCAGTTTGTAAACCTACTATATAAGAACCACTGAAAATAAGTTGGGTAGCCGTAACACCTGCAGAGATGTTTTGCTGAATACCAAATTGCACTGCCGCAAAATCATCGGGAGACGCCATTGGATTAAATGCTTGTGCAGGAATAACCTGAGTGGGAATATCTATAAAATTTTGGTAGGTAACTTCACCGTTAATGTTGGGCAAACCTATTGCCGTAGTTTCCCATATTTTCTTCTTGGCTATTTCAACATCCAGATTTGCATTTTTTGACTGAGAGTTATTGGCAATAGCTTGGTCAACGGCTTGTTGTAATGTAAACGACTGTTGGCCAAATGAAAGACCGCTTAATAGTATTAGTAATAAAATAAATGTTGCTCTCATAATTTAAAGACTAAATTTTTCTTGTTTTAATTTTTGCATTAAGTACTCTATTCCTTTCTCTGTAGAAATTCCTCTAATATGATATCGCATATATTCTAAATACACATCAGAAAAGTTGTATTTATTGGGAGGAAAAATTCTACTATCAAAAAACATATCCATTTTTTCCACAAATAATTTTGCAATGATATCCGGATTAAGATTTTTTCGATACAACCCCTGCTTAATACCTTTTTTCATATTATTGCGCATGCAGTTATATACAAATTCTGTTTTATGCTTGTTAAATATTCTCCAGGTTTCAGGATAATATTTTTCCATATCAAAATGGATAGAAGGGTGCAAATGACTTAATGTTTGATTAACATGTTTTGATATTCCAATCATTTCATCAATAGCATTTTCATTGTTTTCTGCTATTGACAAACATGTTGTTTGCTCCATTTGAATAAAGGTGCCAAAAACTTTTAACACCAAATCATCTTTATTATCAACGTATTGATACAATGTCTTTTTAGACATTTTAAGTTCTCGAGCCACATCGTCCATAGTAACGCTTTTAATTCCCAAGCGCATAAACATGGCTGCAGATTGAATTAAAATTTTACTCCACTTTTCATCCATGGCGCAAATATATAGAATTAAAAACTTTGGAAACAAATTATATATAAAAATGTTTCCTGTGTTTTTGCTAAAAATAAAAAAAGCCCCTTAACCATTGGATTCTAAGGAGCTAGATAATATAAGTTGAACTTTCTTAAAAGCCAACTAACATAACACCTGCGGTAAAAGGATATAATTTTGGACCTTTTCCTGATTCAAATAAACCGTTTAAAGAGTATGAACCAAATAAATTTACTTTTCCGTAACCGATACTTGCATTTACCCCATACTGAAAAGGATTTAGATAATAATCATCTTTAATCTTAAGTTTTGTTCCTTCTCCTTGGTCTTTGTACTTATATTTCATTTTAGAGGCAATTTTAACACCAGCATAACCACCAACGGCTAAATGAAATGCCTTTTCATGATTTTTGTTTGTGTGAAATGAAAACATTAGTGGGACATTAATATAGGTTGTCTTTAGCCTGTTCTTATCAAAATCAAAAACAGAAGAGTCCGGTCTTAAGGCTTGGTAAGCAGAAATTTCAGTAGTAATATCAGAGCTTTCTATAAACCAATAGTTTTTTCTGAATTCATAAGAGTTAAACTCCACTTCAGAAGCCAAATGAAAGTATATATGTTCTTTTAGTAGATTAACTTTTAATTCCGGCAAAGTAAATTTTACCATATATGACTTAGAAACATCGGTTTCCAAAAAGTCATAGCCAGCAGGAACACTTAAGCTATTGCTTGAATTTAAAAATCCATTAACTCCCAGTTTAAATCCACCTATTCTATACTTCCATGTTTCACAGCAAGCAGTATCTCCTAACTTTAATTCTGTGTTTTCTTCTGTTATTACAAGCACCTTCTTTTTTCCTAAAGTAATTCTTGTTGTATCACTTTCTTGAGCATAAGTCATCCAACTATTTAAAACGAATACTATGCTTATTAATATTATTTTTTTCATTTTTTCTTGGTTTAATAATAATAGCGCTATTATCAAATTTTGGGTAAGACGATTGACTCTTTAATTAGTTACAATTAATCTGAAATTTTTTTCTCAAACGAAAAGTTTTTGGTTGAGATTGAAATCATTCGTTGATTTCCTTTGGTTGGAAATGAAACCTTTTCATTGGTTAAACCTGTTAAAACATCTGCAACAGTTAAATCCGGTGAATCATCGGTAAGTTTCAAAACACTCTTTTTAAATAAAGTCGCAATAAATTCTTTGGGTGATAAAAAATCATCTGATTGAGCGAGTTCATCGCTAACGGGTTTTGTATTAACATTTATACTCTTTGCAACTTTGCTTAACTGATAATCTTCCACTTTTTCTGCCAATAAAGTCTGCCTTGATGAAATAGGTGTTACTTCTATCAAATTTATTGGATTGTCCGGAAAATTAGTATTCGAAGGCAATTCTACTTGTTTTACCTTGCTATTATTTGTAGATGATACGTTTGAAGCTGACAAATTGTTAGTAGGCGTGAAATTTTCCTTTTCATAACTATTTTTCAATGAAAAATAGTTCTTTGGAAATTCCTCCATTATAGTATTGGAGTTGAAAAACGAAAGGTAGAAAAAAAGCAATATTGCAGCGGCACTTGAAACTCTGTAAAACAATGGTAAAACAGATGCTTTCTTCTTAAGGCTTGACTTATTATAATACGTAATCGCTAAGTCAGGCTTTAATTTTGTTTGTTCAAATAAAGCAAACTCTTTTTTTAAATCTTCACTTTCATTTATGAAGTATTTAAATTCTTGAAGCCTGTTTTCAGGTAATTCACCTTCTATAAATGCAGTCGCAAATCTTGAAAAATTTTCTGCAGTAATAGTGTCAGTGCTATAATCTATTTGGTAAATATTTTCTTTCGGGAAATTTATTTGTTGAGGAGAAATAGTGATGTCTTCATAATCTGAGAGCTCACTTTTTAATTCCGGGTTTTCATCCAAAAAAGACAATAAATTTTCTAGCTCCGTTGGAGAAAGATTACCCTCAATGTAATCTAAAAAATAAGCCTGATAATTATCCTTATTGATCATACTAATGTTTCTATACTTCCTATTACTTTCTTTAAATGACTTCTACCTCTAAAAATATATACCTTCACTTGTGCCAAACTTAAATTAGTTATTTCGGCAATCTCATCATAATTGTACCCTTCATAATCTCTTAATAATATCACCGATTTTTGTGCTTCCGGCAATTGATTTATAGCTTGATGTAAAATCTCATTAACATCTGAATATTGAGAATATACTTTAGGTTGCTGGTACTCCGCCTCACTCATACCCACTACTCTCTTATTTTTTCTTGTAAAATCTATAAATGAATGGTAAGCGGTTGTAAATAAATAGGATTTGGCTTTGGCATAATCAACGGAATCTTTTTTTATCCATAACTTTTCGAATGCATCCTGAACAATGTCTTTAGCATTATCATCATCTTTAGTATTACTCAATACAAAACGATAGACATTATCTGCCCACTTGTCAACAATATCGTTATATTCCTTAATTGTCATTCAGCTGATATTGGGGTAAGACGGTTAAGGGCTAATAAAGTTACAGCCATTGCTAAATATTTTTTTCCGACACAAAACTAATATTTAACCACTTGAAAAAATCTACAACTATCTTTTAAAACTCTCTTGCTGAATAAACTAATAATTTGCACTTTTGCCCGTCAATTGTAACTAATATGAAGCGTACAGAAATAGTAGATTTATTTAAAGGCGACCAACTTGGAAAGCAAGTGTGTGCCAAAGGCTGGGTCAGAACATTCAGAAATAACCAATTTATTGCATTAAATGATGGTTCTACTATAAATAATATACAAGCTGTAGTTGATTTTGAAAAAATAGATGAAAGCATTTTAAAAAGACTTACCACAGGAGCTGCTATAAGTGTTACCGGAGAGTTAGTTGAATCTTTGGGTAAAGGACAAAAGTTCGAAATTAAAGTAGAGTCACTAGAAATTTTAGGTGATAGCGATGCAGAAAAATATCCCCTTCAACCTAAGAAACATTCTTTAGACTTTTTAAGAGAAAATGCTCACTTAAGATTCAGAACAAACACTTTTGGGGCTGTTTTCAGATTGAGGCACCACATGGCTTACGCCATCCATAAGTTTTATAATGATAAGGGATTTTTCTGCTTACATTCACCTATCATCACAGGTTCTGATGCGGAAGGAGCAGGCGCAATGTTTAGAGTGACTACGTTAGACATGAACAACCCTCCAAAAGATGAAAAAGGAAATATTAACTATAGGGAAGACTTTTTTGGAAAGTCCACTAATCTAACCGTATCCGGGCAATTAGAAGCAGAGCTTGCAGCTTTAGCGTTAGGTAAAGTTTACACTTTTGGACCAACCTTTAGAGCCGAAAACTCAAACACATCTCGTCACGCTGCTGAGTTTTGGATGATTGAACCTGAAGTTGCTTTTGCAGATATTCATGACAACATGGATTTGGCCGAAGAAATGCTTCAATATTTATGTAAATATGCTCTAGATAATTGTAAAGATGATTTATCATTTTTGAATGACAGATTAATACAAGAAGAAAAACAAAAGCCACAAAATGAAAGAAGCAGTATGACTTTAATTGAAAAGTTGGAGTTTGTGGTTAACAATAAATTTGAACGAAAAACTTATACCGAAGCCATTGATATTTTAATGCAGTCAAAACCATTCAAGAAAAAACAATTTAAATATCCGGTAGAATGGGGAATTGATTTGCAGTCTGAACATGAACGTTATTTAGTAGAAAAACACTTTAACAAACCCGTAATATTAACCGGATACCCGAAAAAAATTAAAGCGTTCTACATGAGAAATAATGAAGATGGAAAAACCGTTGCGGCCATGGATGTTCTATTCCCTGGAATTGGTGAAGTAGTAGGTGGTTCTCAAAGAGAAGAACGACTTGACCAACTATTAGAAAAAGTTAAAGACTTTAATATTCCGGAAGAAGAAATATGGTGGTATATAGAAACCAGAAAATTTGGTACAGTTCCTCATAGTGGTTTTGGCTTAGGATTTGAGAGGTTATTAATGTTTGTAACGGGAATGACTAACATCAGAGACGTTATTCCGTTCCCTAGAACACCAAAAAATGCTGAATTCTAAAACAAAATAATTACCTTTAGCTCGTATGCTCAAACAGAATTTAAATTTAAAACTTCAACAAAAATTATCTCCTCAGCAAATTCAATTGATGAAGTTGTTGCAACTGCCTACTGTTGCATTTGAGCAAAGATTAAAAGAAGAATTAGAAGAAAATCCGGCTCTTGAAGAAGGAAAAGAGGAAACCGAAAAAGAAGAAGATTTTGCCGATAATGCTGAAGAATTTGAAAATAGCGATTCTAGTGAAGAGGATTTTGACATCAGTGAATACATGGATGAAAGCGATATTCCTGAATATAAGCTTCAAGCCAACAACAAAAGTAAAGATGATGAAGATAAAAAAATCCCGTTTGCAGGAGGAACTACATTTCATGAACATTTAGAAAGGCAATTACAAGTACAGAGTATTGATGAAAAGCAAAAAGAAATTGCATTTCATTTAATTGGAAGTTTAGACGATGCAGGATATTTAAGAAGAGAAATATCAAATATTGTAGATGATTTAGCCTTTACTCAAAACATTTCCACTACAGAACAAGAAGTACATGAAGCTCTGAAAGTAATTCAAACACTAGACCCTCCGGGTGTTGGCTGCAGAGATTTACAGGAGTGCTTGCTTATTCAATTGAATAGAAAAAAAAGTAAGTCACTAGTCGGGCTTTTTGAATTAGATATCGCCAAACAAATTATTCAGGACTGCTTTGATGAGTTCACGAAAAAGCACTACGATAAAATTCTAAAAAAACTTGAGGTAGAAGAAGAGGAATTAAGAGATGCGCTTGAAATAATTTTAAAGCTGAACCCAAAGCCGGGTAATTCATTAAGTGAAACTACCAAAACCGTTCAACACGTTATTCCCGACTTTACCATTACAGTTGATGATGATGAGCTAAACCTAACGTTAAACGGAAGGAATGCTCCTGAACTTAGGATGAGTAAAGATTATTTAGAAATGCTTGAGGCATATACCAAAGACAAAACAAAAAGTAATCAAGAGAAAAAGGATGCGGTAGTTTTTGTAAAACAAAAGTTAGACTCCGCAAAATGGTTTATTGATGCCATTAAGCAAAGACAAAATACACTTTTAGTAACCATGAATGCCATCATGAACTACCAAAAAGAATACTTTTTAGAAGGAGATGAAACCAAACTAAAACCAATGATTTTAAAAGACATTGCAGATGAAGTTGGGTTAGACATTTCTACCATTTCAAGAGTAGTAAATAGTAAGTGGGTACAAACGCCATTCGGTACATTTTTACTTAAAACTTTTTTCTCAGAATCATTGACCAATGATGCCGGAGAAGAAGTTTCTACCAGAGAAGTAAAGAAAATATTACAAGATGCCATTGATGCAGAAGACAAAAAGAAACCATTAACTGATGAAAAGCTAATGAACCTTTTAAAAGAAAAAGGATATAATATTGCCAGAAGAACAGTTGCAAAATATAGAGAACAACTTGATATTCCTGTTGCACGATTAAGAAAAGAAATTTAATGCGGGCGCTTGCAAAAATTATTTCTATTATTTTTCATCCGCTTTTAATGCCTACCTATGGTTTGCTTATCATTTTCAATTCTCCTTCATTTATTAATTATTCGCTAAGTTTTGATTTCAAACTATATTTAGTTTTATATGTATTCTTTTACTGCTTCGTAACACCTGTTTTTGTCACCCTCTTTTTATGGAAAAGAAAAATCGTCTCTTCACTTTCACTTCCTCTTAGAAAAGAAAGAATCATTCCTTACATTTTAAGTATTGTAATGACAAGTGTTGTTCTTTTCTCTTTGGGCAAAAAAGGTATTCCACATGTAATGTTTTTGTTTATTCAAGGAGTTTTAATTGCTGTCATTCTTTCCTTCTTAATCAACTTCTTTTGGAAAATAAGTGCGCATGCAGTAGGCATAGGCGGGTTAATTGGTTGCTTAATTGCCTTACACATGAAGTTGCATGCAGACATGCTTGTTTTTATTTCCGCAGCCATTTTACTTGCAGGCTTAATTTCCAGCGCAAGACTTTACCTAAATGCACATGGCGGCTTACAAATTGCTGCGGGATTAGCATTAGGTTTCTTTGTTGAAATCATTTTTATGCTTTAATAAGCTAAACCACACTTCCAAAATTTTATTCGCTATTTTTTGGAAATATAAATTTATCATCTACTTTTGTCATTGAAATTCAATTACTCCAAATTTTATTTGCGTGTAATTGTTTATACAGAAGAGGTGAGAGAACAGGCTCGTTGACCCTCTGGCAACCAACTTTAAGTCCACCTTTGGTGAATTGGAAAACCGGTGCCAAAACCTGCTCCACTGTTGGAGAATTATAAACAGTTAAAAAAATGAAAACAACAAAACGCAAAGAAAACACAAAACTAGCCGAGCAGGAATTATCTTACCAAATCGGTATTTCTACAACTTATTTTATTTCATCCCACACACATTGTATGTGTTGGTGTTGTTGTAGGTAGTAATCAAAAAACATTACGCCTACTTTGTATTTGAGCACTCTCAAAAAGAGGCGTTTATTCTCAATTTTTAACATCAATTATCATACATGAAAACAAATTATTTTAAACATCAAATTCCCATTACGCTAGAGTCAGGAAAAAAATTACCGGAAGTAGCTATTGCCTACCACACTTTTGGTAAGCCAAACAAAAACTTTGATAATGTAATTTGGGTCACTCACGCTCTTACCGCAAATTCAAATCCTACCGAATGGTGGAAAGGGCTTGTAGGAGAAAATAACTTATTCAATCCTGAAGAACACTTTATTGTTTGTGCAAATATTTTGGGTTCTCATTATGGCTCTACTTCACCATTAAGCCTTAATCCACTTACAGGAAATCCTTATTATCATTACTTTCCAAAGTTTACCATAAGAGATATTGTTTCAACGCTTGAGTTACTTAGAAAGCATTTAGGTATCAAAAAAATTCAAACACTTATTGGTGGTTCAATGGGCGGACAGCAAGCTTTAGAATGGGCTTATCAGCAACCTGATTTATTTGAAAATCTCATTTTACTTGCAACAAATGCTAAACATTCTCCTTGGGGAATTGCATTTAATGAATCTCAACGACTGGCTATTCAAGCGGATAGAACATTCTATTCAAATAGTGATGATTCCGGCAAAAAAGGGTTGAAGGCTGCACGTGCAATTGCATTACTTAGCTACAGAAACTACAATACTTACCAAACCACTCAAGAAAATGATGAAGATGAATTCAAGTTTTTCAAATCTTCTTCTTACCAAAATTACCAAGGAGAAAAGTTAGTAAATAGATTTAACGCCTATTCTTATTGGTATTTAAGTAAAGCCATGGATTCACATAATATTGGTAGAAACAGAGGAGGAATAAAAAATGCGCTAAGCAAGATAAAAGCAAAAACTCTGGTAATTTCAATTTTATCTGATGTTCTGTTTCCACCACAAGAACAAGAAATTCTGGCAAAACATATTCCTAACTCATCACTATTTAAACTTGATTCGTTATACGGACATGACGGCTTTTTAATTGAAACAAAAAAAATATCAACTGCTATTAATACATTTCTTAAATACAATTCTAAAAAACAAAACAACTATGAATACGCAATATAACATATCACAATTCGGCTTTGGAGTAGTAGGTAAGGGGTTTTACCAGCAAGCCTTAAAAGCAAAAATAGACATCCAAAAAATTGTTGTAAAACACAATGATAAAGACAGAAATGGAGCAACTGACTTAATTTCTACAGAAAAAAACGATGTTTTAAATGATGAGTCAACAACTATAGTAGTTGAAGCAATCAATAACGCATTAGATGCAAAAGAAATAGTCTTTGATGCTTTAAAAAAAGGCAAACATGTTGTTTCTGCAAATAAAAAACTAATTGCAGAAAATTTTGAAGAGCTAGTTGCTCTACAAAAGCAATCCGCTTTTTTATATGAAGCTTCAACCGCTGCTTCCATTCCTATTATCAGGCTACTAGAACAGTATTTCGCCAATGAGGAAATTTATAGTTTAGAAGGAATTTTAAACGGTTCGTCAAACTACATTCTTAGCAAAATTTTTGATGAGGGAGTCAGTTATGATGAAGCACTAAAGCAAGCTCAAGAAAATGGATTTGCAGAAGCTGACCCCACTTTAGATGTTGGTGGTTTTGACGCGTTAAATAAACTCATCATTTTAACTGCTCATGCTTTTGGTGTAATAGTAAAGCCTGAAAATGTTTTTGTTTATGGTATTGAAAACATTTCAAGCAAAGATGTTGAGTTTGCAAAAAGCAATAATTTAAAAATTAAGCTTATTGCAAAAGCCGAGAATGTTGATGGGAAATTAATTTTAACTGTCGCACCACAATTTATTAACTCAACTGAAAATTTATTTACCGTAGAAAATGAATTTAATGGGATAATAATTAGACCGGAATTTTCGGGCGAACAATTTCTAGTAGGAAAAGGTGCTGGAAGCGAGCCAACCGGAGCTGCTGTGCTGGCAGATGTTTTGGCTGTAAAAAATGGATTCAAATACAATTATTCCAAGCTAAATTCTGCACAAAAACCTAAGTATAACACAGAAAAAGAAGTTGATGTTTTTGTAAGATATACGTTAGATTTTGAACTTGATGACATTCCTCTAAACAATGTTGTGAAAGTTGAGAACTCTAATTTAAAGTTTGCCGTTGCAAGTATTAAAATTAGTGATTTGATTAAAGTAAAAAACATACTTCAAAAACTAAGTTTATCTCTTGTACTTATCGGAAAAAGTAACATCAAAGAGAACTTTCAGTTTGAAAAACAACAGAAACTTGTTACCGCATAAAATGGAAGCAATTACAGATTTTTTAAAGCAGCCTTTTCCTTGGTATGTTGCCGGACCATTAATTGGACTTTTTGTTCCTTTATTTTTAATCATTGGAAATAAATCTTTTGGCATTTCTTCTACTTTAAGGCACTTTTGTAGCGCTTGTATTCCCATTAAAAAAAGTTATTTTTCTTACAACTGGAAAGAAGAAATTTGGAGTTTCTTTTTTGTGGCAGGAATTTTTGTAGGAGGCTATTTAGCTGGTTTTATCCAACCAGAAGAATTTAGCATTAATCTCTCTCCTGAGGCATTATTAACATTTAAAAAATTAGGAGTAAATAATTTGGAAGGTTTGCTTCCGAAAGAATTATTCAACTGGAATAATTTACTATCAATAAAAGGGTTTCTGTTTTTTATATGCGGAGGATTTTTAATTGGCTTTGGAACCAGATATGCAAATGGCTGTACATCCGGTCACTCAATTATGGGATTATCATTATTAAACCCGGCATCATTAATAGCCACTATTGGTTTTTTTATTGGAGGTTTAATTTCAACTCATTTATTTATTTCTTATCTACTTAGTCTTTAAACCCATGAAAAAATCAAATTCGTTTATCAATATTAGTTATCTTATTTTAGGAGTTCTCTTTGGTATTATTCTTATAAAATCAGAGGTGGTTTCTTGGTTTAGAATTCAAGAAATGTTTCGCTTTCAATCCTTTCACATGTATGGAATTATTGGAAGTGCCATTTTAGTTGGTTTTACTTCGATTCAACTTTTGAAAAAGTTTGATATAAAAACTCTCCAGGGTGAGAAAATAGTTTTTAAACCCAAGCCATTAAAATGGAAAAGTAATTTATTTGGAGGTATGTTATTTGGTCTTGGCTGGGCTATCGCTGGCGCATGTCCCGGCCCATTGTATGCCTTGATAGGTTCCGGCTATTCTATCATTTTGGTTGTTTTAGCAAGTGCTATATTTGGCACACTGTTTTACGGAATAGTAAAAGAAAAAATTCCTCATTAAAAGATTATGAAAATTGAATTACAAAGAGTAAATAATGCTTTTCATTTTGAAGCAAAAAATGAAAACAAAAAAACGATTAATATAGATGCCAGCCCCACAATTGGAGGAAATGACAATGGTTTTAGACCAATGGAATTATTGTTGGCAGGACTGGGTGGGTGTAGTGGAATAGATATTCTGCATATTCTAAAAAAACAAAAAATAGAAGTAGAAGATTTTGTAATAAAAATTGAAGATAGTCGAAAAAACGAACAACCGGCCATTTTTGAAACTATTAAAGTATTGTTTGAGGTAAAAGGAGATGTAGATGAAGCTAAACTAAAAAGAGCCATCAATTTAAGTATGGAAAAGTATTGTTCTGTTACAAGAATTTTGGAAAAAAGCGCGACCATAGAATATTCATATAAACTTAATTCATAATGGAATTTGAAACTATAGCAATAAGAAATCAACTAGAAAGAAGTCAATTTAATGAGCATTCCGTTCCACTTCACTTAACATCAAGCTTTGTATTTGATGATGCTGAAGAAATGCGCGCAATGTTTGCCGATGAAATAGAGGGAAACATTTATAGCCGATTTTCAAATCCGAACACCACTGAGTTAATTGAGAAAATTTGCTTGCTTGAAAATGCTGAAGCAGGCTGGGCAACTGCCACAGGCATGGCAGCCGTTTTCACTTCCTTTGGAGCATTATTAAATTCAGGAGAACACGTATTATCTTGCCGTTCCATCTTTGGTTCTACCCATCAACTGTTTACCAAAATTTTTCCAAAATGGAATGTTTCTCACACTTATGTTGATGCTGATAAAATTGACGAATGGGAAAAATCTATTCAGACAAATACAAAAATTCTTTATTTAGAAACTCCTACCAATCCGGGACTTGATATTATTAATTTACAAAAAGCCGGAGAAATTGCTAAAAAACATAACCTTATTTTAATTGTAGATAACTGCTTTGCTACACCATATATTCAAAAGCCAATAAATTTTGGAGCTGATTTAGTTATCCATTCAGCCACCAAATACTTAGATGGGCAGGGAAGAGTTCTGGGGGGAATTATCTGCGGAAAAAAAGAATTGATTACAGAAATAAAAGGCTTTGCCAGACATACAGGTCCTGCCCTTTCTCCATTTAATGCATGGATTATTTCAAAAAGTTTAGAAACGTTGGCGGTAAGAATGGAAAAACATTCTGACAATGCATTAGCATTAGCCAAGTTTTTATCTGGTCATGAAAAAATTGAATCTGTAAAATACCCATTTTTAGAAACACATCCTTCCTATAAGATTGCTAAACAACAAATGAAAACCGGTGGTGGATTGGTTGCAATTGAATTGAAAGGTGGAATTGAAGCCGGGAAGAACTTTTTAAATAAACTTAAATTATGTTCTCTAACTGCAAATCTTGGTGACACAAGAACCATAGTCACTCATCCTGCATCTACCACACACGCAAAACTATCAGAAGAAGAAAGATTAGCTGTAGGAATAACCCCAGGTTTAGTTAGAATTTCTGTTGGATTAGAAAACATTAAAGATATTCAAGAAGATATAGCTCAGGCATTTTAAAAAACAAAATAAAAGGAGTACCTTCGTAAAAAATTATTATTATGAAAAAATTACTACTCGCATTATTTTGTATCGCATTTTTTAATTTTTCATTCTCACAAATTGCGTTTTTTGAGAATTTTGAAGGAACCTTTCCCGGACAATTTAGTCAAAACTATGTTACCGGAACCTTAAATTGGACTGCCAATGGAGGTAATATGGGAAATGGTGCAAACAATTATTATAATGGAGCTACGGGAGCAAATTTTTATTATGCCGGATATTCTGGAGATGAAACAGAATTAGTTTCTCCTAATATTAACTTAGCCGGAGGAAATTATACCTTAGAATTTTGGCATATTCAAGGAGATTGGCTTGGGGATCAAAATACAACAACTATACATATTTCAACCAATGGTGGAACAACTTGGGTTTTAATTGACAGTATTACCGGTGACGTTCCGGCTTGGACAAAAAGAACCTACAACCTAAACTCATTTGCTACTACTACTTCAACTACTAGAATCAAATTTAAAGGATTTATAGATTATGGATACTCCATCGGTTTAGACGATATAAAAATATTTCAACCTTATCCTTTTGATATCAGTGTTATTGCATTTAACGCTCCAAAAAATGGATGTGGACTAACCGCCAATGAAAATGTATCGGTTGAAGTTGCAAACTTTGGCTCAGATACTGCTAAAACTTATGATGTAAAATATAGAATTAATGGCGGAACTTATGTTTCGGAAACATCTACCATTCAAATTTTACCGGGAGATACTATCACTTATAACTTTACCACTACTGCCAACCTTTCAACATCAGGACTATATACTTTAGACGCTACAACTTTTTTAGCTGCAGACTCAATAAAAAACAATGATACTCTTAAAAACTATTTAGTAGAACATATTGCACCGGGAACATTGGTTTGGAAAAGTACTGGGCGCGTAAATATCCCTGATGATGACTCGACAGGTATCAATTCTGAAATTTCAGCTTGTGGTCTTCCAAATTCGCTGGATGGTTGCTTTGCCATTAAATCTCTTACTATAGATTCAATTATCCATACTTGGGCTAGTGACTTAAACATTTTTTTAATTTCTCCTTGGAATGACACATTGGAAGTTTCTACAGGCAACGGAGGAAGTGGCGATGACTATATGAACGCTGTTTTTATTGACACTTCAAATAATTATATACAAAATTATACTACGGGAGGTATTACTCAAGGAGTCTATCATATTGAAGATTCTGTGGGGTTAACTAAACTTCATACCGGACAAGATCCCAACGGAATATGGAAGTTGTGGGCTTTTGATGATGCCGGTGGTGATGTTGGAACAATAGAACAATGGACACTAGAGTTTGAATATATCAAACCATTATTTGGAATTGGAAATGATACAACTATTTGTACCAGTGGAAGTGCATTTTTGTTTGGACCATTCGGACCATACACCTATAGCTGGTCAACTGGTGATAGCTCTCAATCTATTAACTTTAATGGAAGTATGGGAGTCGGAACTTATCCTGTTTACTTAACTTTAACTGATACAACTACAGGTTGTTTTAATACCGACACTTTGAATATTACTGTTCAAATTTGCGCAGGTATTTCTGATGTAAATTCTCCTAAAATGGAAATATTCCCTAATCCGGTTAATGATATTTTAAATATTAATTTAAGTGATTTTTCAGCTGCCGAATTAGAAGTTAACATTATTAGTACAACAGGTCAAAAGCTTAAAACTTTTAAGCTATACGGAAATAGCAATCATGCTCTATATCTTTCCGGATTGGCAAAAGGAACTTACATAATAGAGGTTAAATCTGAAGAAAATTTTGATCACCAAACTTTTATAAAACAGTAATTAGCATTTATCCTTAAAAAAGCGGTCAAGAATGACCGCTTTTTTATATATAAGTTTTGCGCCATAATACTATTCTAAAAAAATATTTTACAACCTCCCTCATCTACAGTACAATCTATTGTATTTAAAAAATGTTAATTTTTTTAGGCAACCAATGCTTGTATAAGCCGTCTATTATAACTAAGCTTACACTTTACTAGGTATTAATACTTACTAACTATGAAAAAATTTACTTTACTAACGCTTATTTTATGCGGCACTTTTTTCCTTTTCAATCAAAATTTATCCGCCTCTCATATTCCGGGTGCAAATATTTCTTACAAATGTATTGGTCCAAATCAATATGAAATTACGGCATTCCTAGTGCATAACTGTAGAACAGGTTCTTATATGGGATCTACTTTTGCCATATATATTACAAATGACTGTGGAATAAATCAATCCACTAGTCAAATTACGCAACAAAATAAAATTAACCCAAGCGGTCCATATCATTACACAAACTACACAACCATATACATGGATAGTATTCCCGGTCAATCCAATTTGAATGTTTCTCAAATTTGTGGACAAATGCTAAATCAAACCTATTGTAATGGTGGAACAACCTATGATGGGGTTAAAGCAACTTATTACAAAGCTACAGTAACTCTACCAGCTGGTTGTAATGCATGGCATTTTAAATGGTCTTCATGCTGTAGAGACAATACAACAAATTTAACCGGCCAGCCAGGAAATTATGTAGAAACAACGATGAACTCTACAACCTTTCCTTGTGACAACTCTCCGGTAATTAATACCACTCCTATTCCTTATGGATGTGCAGGACAAACTAACTGTTACAACTTAAACGTAACTGACCCTGATGGAGACAGTTTAAGGTATGCTCTTATTCCTGCTCAAAGTGGAACAGGAACTCCTCCAACAGGAACTCCGGTACCATATAATGGTGGATATACTGGAGCCTCTCCTATTCCGGGAGTTACTATAGACCCCAATAATGGTACTATTTGTTATAATACTACAGCAGGTAATTATGTGTTTGCAGTAATGATATACTCTTATGATAGAGGAACCGGACAACTAAAAGGAACAATGATATATGACTTTCAAGTAATTGTTATTGCCTGTACAAATTCTAACCCTCAACCACCTGCAGGAGGTTTAGTAAATATTACCGGAGGAACAAAAATTAACAACAACACTGCATCTGTTTGTGAAGGTAGCACTGTCTGTTTTGATCTGGTATTCAATGACCCGGATTTAGCAAATAAACTTTATGCTTCAAGCAATGTCACTACCGTATTACCGGGAGCAACTATGACTACAACAGGAAATAACCCTATCACCGTTAGAATTTGTTATAATGCACCTATAGGGGCAACAGGGCAAAGTTCCTTTGTAGTAAACGTAACCGATAGCGTATGTCCTATTTATGCAAATACTGCATACGCAGTTAACTTAATTGTTAAACCTATTCCAACTATTACAACAACCAATGCAACAATATGTGCAGGACAAAGTGCTACAATTACTGCTACCGGCTTAGCGGCTGGAGGAACCTATTCCTGGTCTCCTGGCGGTCAAACAAGTTCCTCAATTACTGTTTCTCCTGGCGCTACAACAACTTATACGGCAACGTACACTTTAAATGGTTGTCCTGCGTCAGCAACAAGTACTGTTACGGTCAATCCACTTCCTACTGTAGCAGTTAATAATCAAACTATTTGTGCAGGACAAAGTACAACTCTTACTGCTACTCCTAGTGCAGGCGGTGGAACATATTTATGGTCTCCCGGTGGGGCAACTACCCAAACCATTAACGTTACTCCGGGAACAACCACAACTTATACAGTAACTTATACTCTTAATGGTTGCTCAGGAACTGGTTCAGGTACAGTAACCGTTAACCCACAACCTACCGTTGCAGTTAATAATCAAACTATTTGTGCAGGACAAAGCACAACTCTTACCGCTACTCCAAGTGTCGGAGGCGGAACATATAGCTGGACACCGGGTGGTGCAACTACTCAAACTATAAATGTTACCCCTGGCGTTACCACAACTTATACCGTTACATACACCCTAAACGGTTGTACTGCAACAGGTTCAGGTACAGTAACCATTAGTCCCAACCCAACTATAGCTGTTGTTAATGATACTATTTGTGCAGGACAAACAGGTAGTTTAACTGCTAACCCAAGTGTTGGTGGTGGAACATATAGCTGGACACCAGGGGGTGCAACTACTCAAACCATGACAGCTTCACCCGGAGCTACTACTACCTATACTGTTACTTATAATTTAGGTGGCTGTATTGGAACTGGCTCAGGTACTATTGTAGTTAAACCACAACCTACAATTACTGCAAATGCAACTCCTACCACAATTTGTGCAGGGCAAACTGTAAATATAACATCTACTCCTAGCACGGGTGGTGGGACATATAGCTGGACTCCAAGTGGACAGACCACTCAAAATATTACCGTTACACCTTCAACTACCACAACATATACAGTAACCTATGATTTAAATGGTTGTACAAATACAGCAAATACAACTGTAACAGTAAACCCTCAACCTACGGTTAATGTTCCTGATGTTACTATCTGTGCGGGACAAACTGCCACACTTACTGCTACACCTAGTGTTGGAGGTGGAACATATAGTTGGACACCGGGTGGTATGACTACTCAAACTATCAATGTTACCCCTGGAACTACTACTACTTATTATGTTACATATACACTAAATGGATGCACTGCAACAGATTCAGGTATAGTAACAATAAACTCTAACCCTGTTATTCAAGTCGTAAACGATACTATTTGTCCAGGGCAAACAGGAAGTTTAACAGCCATACCAAACAGCCCTGGCGGAACTTACTCATGGTCTCCGGGTGGGGCAACCACGCAAACCATGACAGCTTCACCCGGAGCTACAACAACATATACTGTCACTTATAATGTTGCCGGGTGTATAGGTACGGGAAGTGGTCAAATCGTAGTTAAACCACAACCCACTATTTCGGCTAATGCAACTCCGACTACAATATGTGATGGGCAATCTACAACCATTAGTTCTACTCCTAGTATAACCGGAGGAACTTACAGTTGGACTCCTGGTGGACAAACCACTCAAAACATTACCGTATCACCAAATACAACTACTAACTATACCGTAACATACGACTTAAATGGTTGTACTGCAACAGCTAACACAACAGTAACCGTTAATCCGGTTCCTACTGTTACAGTAAATGATCCTACTATCTGTGCAGGGCAAAGCGCCAATCTAACAGCAAACCCAAGTATTGGAGGTGGAACATATAGTTGGACACCGGGTGGGCAAACCACACAAACAATTACTGTATCTCCGGGAGCTACTTCAAGTTATATTGTTACTTATACTTTAAACGGTTGTACCGCTACTGATACGGGTACAGTTACAATTAACTCTAATCCGGTAATTCAAGTTACTAATGATACTGTTTGCCCTGGACAAGCAGGAACAATAATGGCAAACCCTAATAGCCCTGGCGGAACGTACAGTTGGACTCCTGGTGGAGCAACTACTCAGAGTATGACTGCATCACCTGGAGCAACCACTACTTATACTGTAACGTACAACCTAAACGGCTGTATCGGAACCGGTTCTGGCCAAATCGTAGTAAAGCCACAGCCAACGATAAATGCGACTGCTACGCCTGCCACTATTTGTGACGGTCAATCAACCTCTATTACCTCTACACCAAGTATAGCAGGAGGAACCTATAGCTGGACACCTGGCGGACAAACCACCCAAAACATTACGGTATCACCAAACACCACTACTAACTATACCGTAACATATGACTTAAATGGTTGTACAGCTACCGGTAATGTAACTGTAACGGTAAATCCACAACCTACAGTAAGTGCAAACGACCCTGTTATTTGTAACGGAGGAAACGCAACGATGACCGCTACCCCAAGCATTGGAGGAGGAACCTATAGCTGGACACCGGGAGGAGCAACCACACAAAATGTAACTGTAAGTCCTGGAGCAACAACCAACTATATTGTTACCTATACCTTAAACGGTTGTACCGCTACTGATACCAGTACCGTAACAGTTTTAACCCAACCCACAGTAGCCGTAAACAATGTAACTATATGTGACGGACAAAGTGCCACACTAACTGCCACACCAAACCCTGCCGGAGGAACCTATAGTTGGACACCTGGCGGACAAACCACTCAAAACATTACCGTATCACCAAATGCAACCACAAGTTATACCGTAACCTATGACATAGCCGGTTGTACGGCAACGGCTACAGGAACTGTTACTGTTAATCCGCAGCCAACAGTGGCAGTAAACAACACGACTATTTGTGACGGACAAACAGCAACACTAACCGCTAATCCAAGTATTGGAGGAGGAACCTATAACTGGACACCGGGAGGAATGACTACCGGAACAGTAAATGTAAATCCAAATACTACCACTACCTATAAAGTAGTCTATACCTTAACCGGTTGTCCGGATAGTGCTACAGCCATAGTAACTGTTAATCCATTACCACAACCATCCTTTACCGCCACCACCGTTTGTTCAGGATATACCTCTACCTTTACCAGTACATCAACTATTGGATCAGGAAGTATTACCAATACTGCCTGGAACTTTGGGGATGGAAACACCGGAGCAGGTTCTCCTGTAAATCACCAATATTTAATTGACGGAACATACACTGTTACTCTTGTACTAACTTCTGACCAAGGCTGTCAAGACAGTATTAGTCAAACAGTAACCGTTAACCCAATGCCACAGCCATCCTTTACAATGAATAATGATTGTGAAGGATTAAATATTCCGTTTACCAATACCTCTACCATTAATAGTGGTACGATGACTTATCTATGGGATTTTGGTGATGGCAATACCAGCACAGCAGCTAATCCAAGTCACGCTTATGCAACTTGCGGAACCTATACCGTTAAGCTAATTGCTACAGCAGGAACTTGTGCTGACTCTGTATCACAAAATATTACTATTTATTGTTTACCAACCGCAGCCTTTACTGCCGATACGGTTTGTTTAGGAAATCAAAGTTGTTTTTATGACGGTTCATCCGTGATGGGAAGTAACATTAATCAATGGCAATGGACTTTTGGTGACGGAGGAACATCGGCAGTAGGGAATCCTTGTCATACCTATGCCAATGCAAATGAAGTTCCGGGATATGCTGTTAAGTTGGTAATTACATCCGCACAAGGCTGTATGGATTCAGTAACCAAAACTATTCCTGTGTATACTTTACCGGTGGCTAACTTTACGGCTACCAATGAATGTGTGGGAGATTCCATTACAATCACCAATTCATCTACCAATGCTACCACTTACAACTGGGCGTATGGAGATGGTAATACAGGAACAACAACAGCACCTATTCATAAACACAAATACGCAGCTGCTAATTCGTATGTAATTCAATTAATCGCCTCTTCAGGTAATGGTTGTACCGATACGATTAGCCAGACCATATTTGCACACCCGATACCAACGGCAGACTTTAACTTTACCAATGTATGTGATGGAGTGGCTTTACCTATGAATGATTTATCGGTAGTAGGTACCGGAAACATTGCACAATGGGATTGGAATTATGGAGATGGTTCTACTAACGGTAATACTCAAAATACCACTCATACTTATCCAAACTGTGGACCATTTAATGTAACACTTACCGTTACCTCTGATAGTGGATGTACAGATGTAATTACCAAACAAGTAGAAGTTTATCCTAACCCTGTTCCTGCCTTCACCCCTACTGAAGTTTGTTTAGGAACACCTACTCAATTTAGTGATTTAACCACCGTAAGTTGTAACGGAACTCCGGGAACGTTAATCAACTGGAACTGGAATTTTGGAGACGGTTCTCCTACTCAAGGTTCTCAAAATCCAACACATACTTATTCTACTCCGGGTGTGTTTAACACACAATTAGTAGTCACCACAGGAAAAGGTTGTATAGACTCTGCTAATGTTCCGGTAACTGTATTTGATAATCCTGATGTAAACTTTACCTCAGATATCAATGATGGTTGTACTCCGGTATGTGTGAACTTTATTAACAACAGTAATAACCCTGTGGGAGTGACCACTTATACCTGGAACTTTGGAAATGGTAACGGAACCATTGCCAATAGCCCTACTCATTGTTATGAAAACAACAGTCTTTCGGCAAAAACATTTGATGTAACGGTAACAGGTATTACCGATTACGGTCCGAAAAAATGTACTACCGTTGTAACCAATGTGGGGATGATAAGTGTTTATCCGCTTCCAATAGCAGACTTTACATGGAATCCTGAAAAACTAAATGTATTTTATCAACCGGAAGCTAACTTTACGGATTTATCTCAGGGTGCTTCGGTGTGGGATTGGAGCTTTGGTGATGGCGGAACGGCCAACACTCAAAACCCAACTTATACATATGGTGACTCGGGAACATATGTAATTTGGTTAAACATAGAAAATCAGTACGGTTGTAAAGACAGTACTTGGAAAACCATCAGAGTAGAGCCTGATTATGCTATTTATATACCAAATGCGTTTTCTCCTGACGGTGATGGCACAAACGACTTTTTCTTCCCGGTAGGTTATGGGGTAGAAGAGCAAAGCATGTTAATCTTTGACAGATGGGGAGAAGTTATTTTTGAGGGTTATCAGTTAGACTCTAAGTGGGACGGAACAATAAAAGGAAGAGCTACCGGTAAAACAGAGGTGTATACTTATAAAATAGAAACTAAAGACGTAAAAGGTGAAAGTCATACTTATATTGGTAAGGTGACACTCCTCAAATAACCCCTTTTATTTATGTTAACATAAATAATCGTTCATGTGAAAAAGCCCCACCCAAGGGGCTTTTTTTAGTTTAGTTAAAAAAAATTATTTTTTGTAAGTATAAAAGCTATTTGCTTGTGCAAGGGAAGTCAAGACCAAATCATTAATACAAAGATTTTCAGGCAATGTAGTAGTATAGTAAACTACATTTGCAATATCATCAGCACTCATTGGTTGGTAACCGTTATAAGCATTTTTGGCTTTTTTTTCATCTCCATGAAAACGGACAATTGAAAACTCTGTTTCGGCTGCTCCTGGAGCAATGTTTGTCACTTTAATTCCATGCTCCAGTAAATCAATGCGCATCGCCTTAGATATTGCGTCCACTGCATGCTTACTTGCACAATAAACATTTCCCTTTTCATAAACTTCTTTACCGGCAGTAGAAGCAATATTTATGATATGTCCTGATTTATTTTTAATTAAAAAGGGAATTACTGCTTTCGATACATACAATAATCCTTTAACATTTGTATCTATCATCTTTTCCCAATCTTCAATATCTCCATCTTGAATTTTATCTAACCCGCTAGCCAATCCGGCATTATTAATAAGAATATCTATTTTTTTCCACTCTTCGGGAATATCATAAATGGACTTGAATACTCCTTCTTTATTTCTAACATCAAAACAAAGAGTTAAAACTTTAACATTAAAAGTACTTTCCACTTCTAGTTTTAAACTTTTAAGTCTTTCTTCTCTTCTTCCTGTTATAATAATTTTATTCCCTTCTTTGGCAAACTTAAGAGCTATGGCCTTTCCAAAACCTGATGTAGCACCAGTAATTAAAATTGTTTTCATTTAAAATAATTTATATAACATTGATTAATAATAAAATACATCATATTATGTAATTTTATTTTGCTTTTATAATTGTTAGACAAATAAAAAAATATACTTTTCAACAAATCCCCTAAAAAGTATTTATTTTTAAAAAATTACTCGTTGAAATTCAATAGTTTGCAAAATTTTATTACTTTTGGTGTACTGCTTAACTACAATTCTTAAACTAACCAAAGCTATGAGAAAATTTACAATCTTAGGTATTAGTCTGTTTTTTTTAGTTCTTCTATTCACTGACTGCAAGAAAAAAGAGCAGGTTATAGTTCCAGACAACGAACCCCCATACAATGGTGATGTATCAAAGGTAAAGGTAGAGAATTTTGTGAACAGATTATTTATTGATTTGCTGGGAAGAGAGCCGTTAGACGCTGAAATGGATGCTGAAGTTGCGGCTATTAAATCAGCGGATTATTCTAGAGCTTCTCGGGAAGCGCTTATTACTAAGCTAATGACAGACCAAACCTACCGAGATGGCGACTCATCATATTACCATGCTTATTATAATCGATTTTTTGATTTAACTAAAGTCAGAGTTTTAGATGTGTATTCTGACGAAGGAGAGTATTTAGCCAAACAAGCTGGAATTTTAGAAAACTACGCATATATAGACTCTTTGAACAATGACTTACATGGATGGGCGGTAAAAATGGAAAAAGCCAATAAGTTGAGAAAAGCTATAAAAGCTAGATATGACTATAGGAACGGAGTAATATCAATTCAAGAAGTTTACAGAAGATTATTAGATAATGATGTTTTTGAAGGATCAGCTTGGGATAATATGTATAATGTAGCAAATTATGCTCGTAACGGGTTTAATGCATTATTCTTTAGAAATGCCACACAAGAAGAAATTCTTAAAACACAATTAATGGCCCAAAATGGACAACCTCAATATTTGTTGGGAATGTACGGTCAAAGTTTAGCTGAATTCTATAGTATATTAACTCAATGTGAAGAATTTAATGAAGGTCTGATTCGATATTACTTCAAATCTTATTTGGGGCGCGACCCAAATACCGGAGAAATGTATGATTTTATGACTCGATATGGTGGCTCTAATGTTAATGTGTCACAGTTACAAAAAGAAATACTAAGCTATAAAGAATACGCCAACTTCTAAACTAAGGCTCTATGAAAAAATTATTTATTTATTTAGCGGTTTCCATTTTTATCTTTTCACTAGGATGCAAAAAGAAAGAAACCAAAGATCCTAATCTTTATCAAGTAAACACTGTTGATTTATATCACTCTAGCGCTGATAAAACAAAAAGGAAAACTTTAGATATCTACATTTCTGTGATGTACTCAAACTTATTTCAGCTTGGAATGTCTCCCGCTGAAGTTGCAAAAGCTTCAGATGCACTTTATTCTATAGGTGATAAGCAACTGGGAATGGAGGTCTTAGTTTCTAACTTTTTAAATGACGTTTCTCCGCAAGTTCAAATACCTACCAACACTGAAATGAGAGGTGATATTGATAAATTTATTGAAGATGCTTATATCCGTTTTTTAATCAGAAGACCTACGGAAGCTGAAAAAACTTATTTCAGAAACTTTATTACAGCTAACCCAAACCTTGAAGCTCAAATGGTTTACATGGCATTCGCTACATGTAACGAATACCAATTTTATTAAACTATTAAATAGTCTATTATGAAAAGAAAAGATTTTTTAAAAACCGCAGGAATAGCAGCAGCTGGAGCTATTGCTGCTCCATATATATTACCGTCCGGAAGGCTTTTTGCACAAAGTGGTGGAAACCATATGGCAAAGCATGTTATTTATGTGATGTTTGCTGGTGGGGTGAGACACCAAGAAGTCATTGATCAGTCTTATTTGACAGAACAAGGAGCTTCGGGAGCACACAACTTGATGCAAAATATGTTTAATTTTGTTGGTGGTACTCCTAATAATACTGTTATTTATGGACCATCTACTCCAAATGCCCCTATAAATAATGTTATAGGTCAAGGAACTAGTTTTGGTTCAATAGAATCTCAAGGAGTAACATTTGCTGAAACAAATGCTGCCTCTAGAGGTCATTATGGGGGATTTAATAGCCTTATTCAGGGCAATCAAGCGGCATCTCAAGGGCTAGCAAACAAACCTATTAATCCAACTATTTTCGAATACTTAAGAAAGCATGCGGGTTTTTCTGCAACGGATGTTTGGTTCATTGGAAATACAATTGCCAATAGTGTTCCACTTTTAAATCACTCTGAATATCCTGGTTTCGGAGCAGAATATGGGGCGAATTTCTTTGCTCCTTCTACTACATTTGGGAATTCAGGACAACAATATTTATCTGATGCTAAGTTTCATCCAGAAGAACAACTGGACTACATGAGATATATGAGAACATTTTTAGACAACCAATTTGACAACTATGGTGCAGCTCTAAAACAAATTGGAAATACTAAGGATGAAAGTGAGAAGATAAAAGAGTTTATGCGAGAAATGTTTACAAAAGGTATAAACAATGTAATCAACACAAATGTACCTGAGACTCAACCAGGTGGTCAACTTGCGGGTCAAGGAGGCGGAGATATATCGGCTCTCGCATATTCTATTGAGGTGATGAAAAAGTTTGAACCAAAATTTTTAACCTTAAACTTTAGCAGTGTAGATGTTTGTCATGGAAATTACACCTCTTATTTAAAAAATCTACATACTTGTGACTATTTAATTGGTGAGCTATGGAAGTGGATTCAATCTACCCCTCCGTTTAAAGATGAAACGATTATGATTTTAAGCCCTGAGTGCGGTAGAAATTTAAATCCAAATCCAATTAAAGATCAAAATAACTTCTTGTCTTATGACCATTCAGACAATAACGCTTTAAGAGTATTTACACAGATTGTTGGTGGTGCCAATATTTCCGGAATTGCACAAAGTAAATTGAATGCTCAAAAAGGTAACCGAATAGGAACGCCTACCAATCCGGTAGCAAACATAAAAGACAACGTTCTTACTATAGGAGAAATTTTTGGTGTTAGAAACTTAATTGAAGCTGATGGGAGAGTAACTACTAGTAATTCTTTGTTTGACTACATGTAATTCTAAAACTATGAGAAAAAAAGCTAACCTATTTACTACTATCATTCTTGGTATGTTTTGCTGTTCCATAATTATTAGCTCATGCAAGAAAAAAGAAGAATTTGTTAACCCATATAATCAACTGGAATATCCTGATGAGGAAGTGGATCCCTATCCTTCTGTAAATAATGAGTTTGCAAAAGTTCATCAAACCGTATTCAAGCCCCAATGTGCTTTATCAGGTTGTCATGATGGAGGTATGTTTCCTCCAGATTTTAGAACCATGTACTCTACTTATAATACCTTAGTTTATGAAGCTCCTATCATTAATAACCTTACTTATGATTATAGATTCAGAGTTTATCCCGGCAAAGCTGATTCATCTGTTGTTTATCAAAGAATAGCTGAAATTGACCCTTATTGGTCTGACACAACTTACCATTCTGGTCCAATGCCGGCTTATCCACCCG
>JAUHYR010000027.1 GCA_030426475.1 Bacteroidia bacterium | reverse complement strand
CTCGTAAAATGCCTTTGCATAAAGATTATCCTTTTTGGTTAGTCCCTCTAACAAAATATCAAATAGGTTCGATTGTCTTTTGAAGCCGTATCGTTCATCATCTCTATCAAAGATGAGTTTTGTACGAATAGAGTATATCAGTTCGGGTGAGTGTTCTGGCTCTTTTCTAACATATTCAAAAGCTAATTGAATGGCATTTTTTAGTTCTTTTTCATGAAACATGAAAAAGTTCTCAATGAGCTCTAATAAGTTATTTCTGTCGTACGAAAAGGCATTGGTTTCATAGGTTACTTCATAATTTTCGGAATTGCTTTCGGATAGTTTTTCTATTTGACCATAAATGAAAGTAAAGGTTTCATCTGTCAAGTAGAACCAAAAAGTGGATAAAAAATTGAATCCTTTTTCTTCATCTTTCTGTACGGTTTTCCAATAATCTTTCAAAAAAGGTTGGAGTTTATCCATTACATTTTGAACTCCAAAAGTGTTGTTTGCAGGGATAACACAATCTCTAAAGCGATTTTTATTGCTTTCGTAATAGTTACTGAGTAATGTTTCAAAAGAGAGTAAACTATCCTTAATAAATGCTTTATAGAAAAAGTAGGTTGAGAGGTTCTGCTCTGGGATTTTAACGTGCTCAAATTGAATCTCTACTAACTCCAATTTATCCAACTTGTCTATAGCATCAATAAAAGATGAATAGTCGATTTCAAAATGAGCTAATAGTGAACTAACTACTTCCTTGTCTTTATATGGGATGGTATAGAAAAATGCAATTAATCCAAGACATTTAATGTTTAAATCGCTAGCAAATTCCCCATCATCTTTAATAAAGGTTGAAAAATAATTTTCGAATAAATCGGAAACATCCCTTAAAGCATAAATATTTTGTTCTGCCTTGGCAAGTAAAGAAGTCATGATGGCTAGTCTTGGATTACCGTCTGCTATCCTCACTATTTCCTTATGATAATCAGGATTAAGAATTTCAAAAGGCTTTAATTTAATAATCTCGATAATCTGCTCATCTGAAAATTTTGCTAAATCAATTCTTTGGGGAGCAAACTCTTGACATAAAATTCCAATCTCCTGAAAAGCATAATCTCGAACGGTGATAACTACTTTTAGTTTGCCCTTCCTTGATGCCCTATAAAAACTTGTGATTTGATTAAAAGTATCTATTCTATTAGCATCATCTACAAAAAGTATATAGTCTTTATCTGAGTTTAGATATTGAAATAAGTCATCCAATAATGTATGATGCTTATAGGATACGCAATAAGCCTGAAACTCTAAATTTTCAGCAAGAAATGATTTAATACCTTCCAACGCCAATTTAGTTTTTCCTACTCCTGGTGCTCCGGTCAGAATTATAAAGTCATCAGAATGAATGGCTGCTTTCAATTCTTTTAGTTCTTCCTCTCTGTGTAAAAAAGTATTATCGATAGGAGTGGAAATTCCTTTTGAAGCTCGATTATATTCATCAATGAATTTTTCCATTGATACTATCTGACCTGTATCAAGAGGTAGACCCAAATACTCATGTACTAAATCACGATGATTGAAGTGTAAGTCAATTGCTAATTCTTGTAACATGAGGTATCGAACTCTAGAGTGGTTATTATACCTCTTTACTAATTCATTTAGCTTAAGTATCTCTTCTTGACTAAGATTCCAATTGATACATAAGATGATTTCTTCTATCTTATTTATAGGTATTTTAGTCTTTTTGAAGTTAAAACAAGCAAGAATATCATTGGATAGTTTGTCTTTGGTACTGACGTCTGTTGTCGTCTCCACAAATAAATAATTCCCATTGGGAAGTAGAAAAAATGAATCAGGAGTTCCTGGAGTCGTTTTTTGTTTGCCAACTTGACTTCCGGTACGAGCAAATGCACGATAATTTTCATTCCTCCGTTTTAGATAACTATCACAAAGCTCTTGAAAAACAGCGCCATTAATTGATTTAAGTTCATTTTCTATTGATTGAAATCTGCTCATTAAAAAAAGGATGTTTTATTGATAGTATGCAAATTGTTGGTATAACAATTTTATTTAGCTACTTACATGTTCTCAAAAATATAAAAAGTATCTTTATCATTACACTTTGTCATTTTGGCAGTGTTTTTAAAGGTTTTACCCTAAAATAGGGGCTTATTTGTCGGTTTTGCTTACCTTAATTAAGGTTTTATGGAAGCTAATCTAAGATTCATGAACCTAAATCTTGAATTCAAGAACCTAAATCTAAGATTCAAGGAAGCAAATCTTTAATTCAGGAACCCTAATCTAAGATTCACGAACCTAAATCTAAGATTCATGAACCCAAATCTCGAATTCACGAACCCAAATCTAAGATTCATGAACTCAAATCTAAGATTCAAGGAAGCAAATCTTTAATTCAAGAACCTAAATCTAAGATTCACGAACCCAAAACCTAATTGGAGGAACCTCTAACTTAGTTTGAAGAACCTAAAAGTTGTTTGGAAGAACCTCTAACTTAGTTTGGGGAACCTAAAAGTCGATTGAGAGAACCTCTAACTTAGTTTAATGAACCTATTAACTATATCTCACTAAGTATTAGTAATAGATACCAAAAAGGGAAAAGATTCGGTAATTCTCTACCAAACAAACAATAAGAATAACGGGTGCAAAGTAAAGACTGTAAAACACACACACCATGTAATTAATGGTAGGGCCTTTGAACCAATAGTTAAGCAATAGCGGAAGAATAAGCAGCAATTGCATAAACGGAAAAATAGTATGGAAAGCGGAAGGGTATTCTACACCGTAATTGGTATCATCAATGGTAATGTAAATGCCTTTAAAGTCTTTAAAAAACGGATATTTTTGAATGTGGGCGGTTTGGTTGAGTTCACTTAAAAAGTAAACGGAAGGGGATACTTCAAACAAATAGTTTTCCTGAGTATAGACATAATACCTTGGGTTTTTGTAAATGGCATTTGTCTTTTTATCTACAATACGGGTTTCGGTAGTTACTTCGGGTGCAAACTTATCATAGGTAAGTAAAAGGGCTACCAACAAACAAAGCGTGCCGTTGAATATCATAAATTTATACGTCCAGCCTTTTACAAACTTGTGGTAGGCACGTACTACATTAAAGGCAAAACGTTTTTGTTTTTCACGGTAACGCTGCTTGCCCAGTTCGTAGCGCTTTTTCCATTCTTCTTCGGTAAGCTTTTCTTTTCCCTTAGGCGTTGGAGTTACCGGCTTCTGAACAATAAAAGAAGAGAAATCTCTTTTGTAAAGAATGTCATACGCCTGCTGAATTTCTAAAAACTTTTCGGCTGCTTTCTTAGATGGATTTCTATCCGGATGGTATTGTAAGGCTAGTTTTCGGTAAGCTTTTTTAATTTCCTTTTTGTCGGCATCTTCGTCTACCCCAAGTATTGTGTAGTATTTAGATAGTATGCCCAAGCTTTACTTATTTATTGCAGAAGACTTTGTTTTTCCCCTCAACTTCACGAAAACTTTGTTTTCTCCTCTTAATATCACCCTTCGACTCCGCTCAGGATGACAATTAGGATGACTGTTTAGGAGGTATTGATATTTATTCAAAACGAAATAATTCTTCATTTTGAATTCTGCATTTTTAATTACTCCTCTACTTTTTTCAATTCTACATTTACAAAGTCAACCAATTCTTTTACGTAATCGGAAGAAAAATTAAATTGAATGTCGGCAGCGTTGTAAATTTCACCAATTGTTTTGGTGTAGCCAAGTTTTAACGCATTTTGATAGCTTTCTATTGCCTTTTGTTTGTCGTTGCAATAGTTTCTCCAAACGGCAATGGCGCCCAACTGTGCAAAACCGTACTCAATGTAATAAAAAGGAACTTCGTAAATGTGTAACACTTTTTGCCAGGCGTATTTTTTAATGTCTTCGTAACCGCTCCAATCCACACAGTCTAACCCAAATTCTTCAGAAATTTCTAACCAATAATTGGTTCTGTCTTCGGCTGTGTGTTCAGGGTGAGTGTATAGCCAATGCTGAAATTTATCAATTCTGGCAACCATAGGAAGCGTTTCTAACACGCCTTTTATCTGCACAATTTTAGCACGCTTTAATTCTTCTTCGTTATAGAATAAATGCCAGTTGTCCATGCTCATTAATTCCATACTCATACTTGCCAATTCGGCCACTTCTGATGGAAACGATTTAAAATCAACTAAGCTTAACGGATGAGTAAGGCAAGAATGCACGGCATGTCCTGCTTCATGAAAAAGCGTAACAATATCTCGGTGGGTACCTACCGCATTCATATAAATAAACGGATAACCCGATTTGTAAAGAGGATAGTTAAACCCGCCTGGAGCTTTTCCCGGTTTTGAATCTAAATCTAATCTTCCCATTTTTTCCATGGTCAATAAGCATTCGCCAAAATACGGATTGGTATTGCTTAAAGCAGTTTTGGTTTTATCAATAAATTCTTGTGTAGTTTCAAACGGATTTAAAGGTGTGCCGTTGTTTTCATCTACATCTAAATCGTATGGTTTTAAAACGTCTAGCTTTAATTTTTCTTTACGTTGCTTTGCCCATTCGTTTAGTAAAGGAACAACTTGTGTGGCAACGGCATCGTGAAACGCCAGGCAGTCTTCTACCTTGTAGTCAAACCGCTCCAGCTCATCAAATTTGTAATCTCTGTAGTTTTTGTAGCCTGCGTTTAATGCCAGTTGATGACGTTTTTTAATTAAACTGTCTAATAAATCATCTAGCTTTTTGGCGTTCTCCAGCTTTACTTTTCCTATTTTTTCAAAAATGGTTTTTCTAAGTTCTCTGTCGTTTTCCTTTAACAGCTTTGAAGCCTGCTGAATGGTTAATTCTTTACCGTTATGTTCTACCGTCATTAAGGAAGAAATGGCTCCGAATTTTTGTTCTTCTTTAGAAAGCTCGGTTTGAATAGGAATGTTTTCTTCTCTGAATAATTCAATCTTTCTTTTTAAGCCTCTTTTAAAGGTTTTGTAGTCATCACCCAATTGTGCAAAGTAAGGCGATTCGTAAATTTTAGTGTTGAGTTTGTTTTCGAACACTACCGTTTTCGGCTGAATATTGGTAACGTAATTTTCAAAGTCTTTCTGCAATGCTTCATCTCTGGTATCAATATTCATTTTAATATATCGCCAGGCAAAATCTTCGCTTATGGTAGAAAGTAAATCAGAACGATCTTTTAAAAGTTGTTCTAAATCTTCTGTAGAGTTTATAGGTCTTTCTATTAATTGAGAAAAAAATACTTCAATGTCTTCCCATTTATTAATAGTAATGTTATCGGGTAAAAAGGAGTTTCTTTTTTCCGTAGAAATATCAGTTGTATTCATAATGTAAATTTTTAGAAATGGCGGTTAGCCATTTTTCTTTGACTTAGAAGAAGATTTTGGACTAGCTGCAGCTTTAGTACTTGGCTTTTTAGTGGTCTTAGAAGCTGTTTTCTTTGGCTTATTCGACTTGTCGTCAGCTTTGGCTGCTGCTTTTTTAGGAGCTGCTTTCTTTTTTGGTGCAGCTTCCTTTTCAGTAGTTGCGGCTTCTTCGCCTTCAGCTTTATCTTCCTTCTTTTCTTTTTTCTCTTCCAGCTTTAACACTTTTGCATCTACTAAAATGTTATACCACTGATAGAATTTTTTTATATCGGAAGTATAAACTCTATCCTGGTCGTAGTTTTCTAATACGGTAATAAAATGTTTTTTTAGTGTGTCGTCACTTTCTTTATGGTCAATAGATTTTTTGCCGTTTTCTTTTTTTAGCAACAGTTCAAAAACTTCAGTTAGCGGTTTGTCTTCATCTATTGTATAAATGCTAATGTCTTCTAAAGAACTTACTTTTTGAGTAGCATGAACGGGCATTCTTTTGCCGTCCACCAATGATTCTACAATGATGTGTGATTTGGTTTGCGAAAGTGTTTTAAACAAACCTGACTTACCTGAAACTGAAATGATACCTGTTAAATCCATATAAAATCCTTTATTAATGCGACAAACCTACATTATTTTTTCAATTTTTAAAACATTTAGTTTTACACAATAATTAACAATGTCAACAACTTGAAATCTTTTGATGACGGTTAGTGTAAATGGAAAAGCGATATTTTGGAATGAAATTACTCTTCTTCGTCTTCTGAGTATCTTCGGAAATCGTACTTTTCCTTTTTGTTAGGAGTAAGCTTTTTTTTCTTCTTTACGACTACTTTTTGCTTTGGCTCCTCTTCTGAAAACTTGTAATCTCTCTCTTTTTTAAACTTTTTCATTAGTTAGAAAGAATTATAAATCAATAGAATTAACAAAACTAATTTACGGAAATATTTTTTACATATCCAATACCCAGGCAAAAATTAACGGAGCAACAATAGTGGCGTCTGATTCAACGATAAACTTAGGTGTATTGATGTCCAATTTCCCCCAAGTGATTTTTTCGTTTGGCACAGCACCTGAATAAGAACCGTAACTAGTTGTAGAATCTGATGTCTGACAGAAATAACTCCAGAAAGGAATGTTCTCCATTTCCATATCTTGGTAAAGCATTGGAACTACACAAATAGGGAAGTCTCCGGCAATACCGCCACCAATCTGGAAAAAGCCAACGCCTTTGCCTGATGAATTTTTTACATACCAATCTGCTAACCATGCCATGTATTCAATTCCTGACTTCATGGTAGTAGCTTTCATTTCTCCTTTTATTACATAAGAAGCAAAAATGTTTCCCATAGTACTGTCTTCCCAACCCGGAACTACAATGGGTAAATTCTTTTCGGCAGCTGCAAGCATCCAACTGTCTTTTGGGTCAATTTCATAGTACTGTTCTAATTCACCCGAAAGTAAAATCTTGTACATATACTCATGCGGAAAGAAACGTTCGCCTTTATCATCTGCATCTTTCCAAATTTTGTGAATGTGTTTTTGTAATCTTCTAAAAGCTTCTTCTTCCGGGATACAAGTATCGGTAACTCTGTTGTAATGATTTTCTAATAAATCCCACTCATCTTGCGGACTTAAATCTCTGTAGTTAGGCACTCTTTTGTAATGTGAGTGAGCTACCAGGTTCATAATGTCTTCTTCAAGGTTTGCGCCTGTGCAAGAAATGATATCCACCTTTCCGTTTCTAATCATTTCTGCCAACGATTTTCCTAGCTCAGCAGTACTCATTGCACCGGCAAGAGTAATCATCATTTTTCCGCCTTCGGTTAGGTGTTGTTCGTAACCTTTTGCAGCATCTACCAATGCGGCTGCATTAAAGTGTAAATAGTTTTTTTCAATGAATTGAGAAATGGGTCCTTTACTCATAATGTTTGTTTTATTTTTTAATTAATATCCTAATAATTTAAGCATTTGGTCAGGAGATTGTTCTTCTGAAAACACTTTTGTGGTGATGTTGTCATCTTCGTCTCGGTCAATTAAGATGTGTTTTGGTTTAGGTATTAAACAATGTTGAATTCCTCCAAAACCTCCAATGGTGTCTTGATAAGCACCTGTATGGAAAAAACCGATGTAAAGTTTTTCTTCCGGATTATATCTTGGAAGATAAATGGCATTTACATGCTGCTCTGAATTGTAATAATCATCACTGTCACAAGTTAAGCCACCTAAGAAAACTCTTTCGTATTCACTGTCCCACCTATTTAATGGTAACATAATGAATCGTTTGTTAATAGCCCATGTGTCAGGAAGTGTGGTCATAAATGAGCCGTCTATCATATCCCATTTTTCTTTGTCGTTTTGCTTCTTTTGGTGTAGTACTGAAAATACTACGCCACCACTTTCTCCTACGGTATAAGAGCCAAACTCTGTATATAAATCAGGAACCGGTAAAAAGTTTTCGTCACAAATAGATTTGATTTGGTAGGCTATTTCATTAATAATGTATTCGTAATCGAAATTAAACGCCAAGGAATTTTTAATTGGAAAGCCTCCGCCTAAGTTAAGTGCATTAAGTGTAGGGCAAATCTTTTTTAATTCGCAGTAAACCCTTAAACATTTATTTAACTCATTCCAGTAATAGGCATTGTCATTGATTCCTGTATTTACAAAGAAGTGTAGCATCCGCAACTCTACATTGGGGTTGTTGTGAATACGTTCTTTGTAAAATTTGATGATTTGCTTGTAACCGATTCCTAGACGAGAGGTGTAAAATTCAAACTTTGGCTCTTCTTCAGAAGCAATTCTAATTCCAACCTGAAAAGGCTTTTCAAGATTGTTTTCTAATATTTCAAGTTCATCGGTATTATCCAAAACAGGTAAAACATTGGTAAAGCCTTTTTTCTGCAACCTTGAAATACTTTCTACATAATTAGCTTTTTTGTAACCGTTGTGGATAATCATTTTTGTATTATCAATCAATCCTTTGTCATAAAGATTTTCAATAATATTAATATCAAATGCAGAAGAGGTTTCCAGTTTAATATCATGCTTTAAAGCTTCTTCAATTACATAAGAAAAATGAGAGCTTTTGGTACAATAACAATAATGGTAGTTGGCCTTATAATGGTTTTTGTCAAAAGCATTTTCAAACCATCCTTTTACCTTATTAATGTTATCTCCGATTTTGGGTAAATAAGTAAACTTTAGTGGACTTCCATGTTCTCTCACAATGTCCATCATATTCATATCATGAAATAGTAACTCATTATCTTCAACGCTAAAGTCATCTTGCGGAAAATCAAAAGTCTGGTCTATTAAGTCGTAATATTTATTTTTCATTTGCCTTTAAAAGTAATATAGAATTTTTTAATTGATTGTATTGAGTTTCAATATACCAATCAAATTCTAATAGGCAAATAAACAGTAGAGAAATTGTGAGTAAATAGGAAGATGGAGCTGAGCTTTTGTTTAATGTAGCTAAGCTGATTTATATCTGAAGTAAAAATTATCGATAACTTAATTTTCATTTCTTTTTTAACTCATTAAGGGCTGCAATTTTAATGATAATTTTGGTAAAATAGGTTGATTGAATATTAAATTATATTTCGTTGATAAATTGAAGCTCACTCATTTTTTTGTAAAGCCCGCCCTCTTTGGCAATTAAGTCATTGTGATTGCCGAATTCTATCATTTTTCCTTTGTCTAATACAAGTATTTTATCTGCTTTTCGAATGGTGGATAACCTGTGAGCAATGATAATGGAAGTTCTATCTTCCATAACAATGTCTAAAGCTTGTTGTACTAGCTTTTCCGATTCAGAGTCAAGAGAAGAGGTAGCTTCATCAAGAATTAAAATAGCCGGATTTTTAAGTATAGCTCTTGCAATGGCTATTCTTTGACGTTGACCACCTGAAAGCTGAATACCTCTTTCACCAACTAAAGTCTCTAGTTTTTCAGGTAAACGCTCGATAAATTCCCAGGCAAATGCTTTTTTAGCGGCTTCTACTATTTCTTCTTCTGATGCTGCTGTATTTCCGTAAGCTATATTTTCTTTGATGGTTCCACCAAATAAAAATACATCTTGAGGAACAATACCTATTTGTTCTCTAATATAGGTTAAGTCAAACTTATTAATGTTTTCAGAGTCGATTAGTATTTCTCCATTTGAAATAGGGTAGAAGCGCATTAGTAAATTGGCAATAGTGGTTTTTCCTGAACCGGAGGGCCCAACGAGTGCCATTTTTTTGCCTGCTTCTACCTCAAAACTAATGTCATTTAGCACTGCAATTTCTTTTCGGCTGGGGTAAGAGAATGAAACATTTTTGAACTCCACTTTTCCTTGTACGGCTTTAGTTTCAGATTTCAATTCATTTAAGAACTCTTCTTTTTCATCAATAATATTAAAGAGGTTTTCGGTGCTACCTATGGCTTTTTGAATACCCGCAAATGTTTGCGGAATACCCGCAAAAGAAGCTCCAACCATAATCGAGTAAAGCACAAAAGAGGTTAATTCGCCAATTTCAAGCTCGCCTGCATCTTTAAGTAAAACGGCTCTCCATATAAATAAAGCAATGGCTGATGAGCCCATTAAAATCATTAAGCCAATAAACGCTCCCCTCCAGATACCATTTTTGACAGCTAGTTTTTTGGCGTCAGCTACGGAGCTGTTATATCTGCTTTTTTCAAATTTTTCATTGGTGAAAGACTTCACATTAATAATTCCCTGAAAGCTTTCCTCTAAGATAACATTGGACTCTGCAATCTTTTCCTGTGTTTGTTTTGATAGCTTTTTGATGTATTTCCCAAATACCACCGCAATAATAACGATAGGGGGAATGGTACATAAAATAAGAATGGTTAATTCAAATGAATAAACCGACACTAAGGTGATACCTACCACAATAGTTAAAACACCTCTGAAGAACTCCGCCAGGGTGGTCATAAAGGTTTCTTGTAACAAACTTATGTCTGCCTGAATTCTACTACTTAGCTCCCCAACTCTTTTTTCATTAAAAAACTTCATGGGCAGGCTGATAATATGCCCAAACGCTTCACTTCTTAGAGATGCTAAAAAACCTTCAGTAGCGTAGGTAAAGAAATACATTCTTAAAAAAGAAGCTATGGCTTGTAATAAGAAGACGGCAAAGAGCCAAAAGGTAATGGTGCTTAAGCTATTTGAGTTTAATAAATTGAAACCTTCTGAATTAGAGGCGTCAAGCATATCGCCCATTAATTTTGGAAAAGTTAATGAGGTAGCCGTAGAGAGCCCCAGAAATATCATCCCTCCTACTAAATACCACTTGTAAGGTCCAACGTACTTAAATATCCTTAATGATTGCTGAAAGCCCTCTTTAGTGATTTTTTGCTTTTTTTCTTCCTTAGACATTCCTAAATTTGCGCAAAAGTAATAATTCAGAACAAGTTTTTGGCTTTTTTGTTTTTGTAGTTATAAAAATACAATTATATTTGCCACCCGTTTTTAAGGAAAAGAAGATTTAATATATTAGAAAAATGAAACGTACTTACCAACCATCTAATAGAAAGAGAAAAAACAAACACGGTTTTAGAGAGAGAATGTCTACTAAAAACGGTAGAAGAGTATTAGCTGCTCGTAGAAGAAGAGGAAGAAAAAAATTGACAGTGTCTGACGAACACAGACATAAGAGATAATATAAATCCCAATTTTATCCCGCCTCAAAAAGGCGGGATTTTTTATTTCATGCCATTTCCTTTAAGATTATCATCTTTCATTACATTTGTGGCTTATCTTGCCACTAAGCATAATGTCAGTATTTAAAATAAGTCTGTTTGCCCTTTTTGTTGTGCTTTCTCAAATTGTACTTGCACAACGGATAGATTCTCTGGATTATAATTTTTCTAAAGCGATACTTGGGAATAAAGGAAGTAACGCTTTTTCGCTGATGTATGAGGCTAAGCCACTTACTTTTACTGGGGACAATCAGTATTTACAATATTCTTTAAAAGAATCATTAACCAGAGATAGAATAACAGATTCTTCTTTTAGTACGGTTAGATACCTTCTGGGAACTCCTACCGAGCAAGATTTTGAATTCAGGCATAAGCAAAAGTTAGGTAGCCAAATAGATTTGGTATTTGATTTTAAGAAGTTGAAATCAGGCGGGTTTTACCAAAATCAGGAAAATAACCATCAAAATGTGCGGTTTGAGGCAAACTATAAAACAAAGAGTGAAGCCTATCAAATACATCCGTTTGCAGTTTTTAATAAGTTAGGCTTTCAGGAAAATGGGGGGATTTCTGACCCTTTAGATTTTGAAGAGAACCTTATTGATAACCGGGCAATTATGCCGGTTAATATTTCTGCCACCAATACCATGAAAAATAATTTTTATGGAGTTCAGCAAAATGTCAGGCTATTTAAAGGAAAAGATTCTCTAGTTCTTTCATCATTTGAGTTAGAGCATTTGATTTTCATGAACAAAAAGCAAAAAAGGTATCTGGAAGATTTAACCACCTTACCTCTGTTTTATGATAATATTTATTTAGACAGTACACTTACCAATGACTCTATTTTGCAAGAAAGCATAATAAATGAGCTTAGGTTTAATTATAAAATCAAAAAAGATAGTAATCTGTTAATGTTTTCTCCCTATGGTAGTTATGAAGATGTGAAGTATAACCAAAATCAATTGGTCGACAGTTCATTTATTAACCTTTATGCCGGGCTTGATTTTTCTTATTTATCAAAAAGTATTGTGGTTGGATTTGCTTCTAAGTATGGAGTGGATGGCTATCAAAAAGGGTCTTATTCTTTTGATGCTGATTTAACTTACAATATTGATGACACCAGTCGAATTTCACTCCGTGCTAACCTTAATAATAGTGTGCCGGAAGTTTTCTTAAATCATTATTCTGCTAATAATTTTATCTGGAATAACAATCTCAAAAACCAACAGTCTTACGGCTTTGAAATTACCTATAACCATAACAGATTGCTTAATGCAAGTGTTGCTTCGGTTAATATTGTTGATTATATTTATTTTGGAAAAACGGCTACTCCTTTACAAAGCACAGAATTGATTCAAACCTATAAATTCAATGTATTCGGGCATGTAGCATTAAAAAATATTCACTTAAAGTATAATGTGGCTTACCAGTGGTTTAGTAATGAAAACCTACTCCCTTTACCTGACCTAGTTTCTTCAGCAACGCTTTATTTTGAAAACTATTTATTCAAAAAGGCCTTAAAATTCAGACTAGGTGGTGATGTCTGGTATTTTTCAGATTATGTAGGGTATGATTATAATCCTGCTACAGCCCAGTTTTATTTAAGCTCCAGTTCTGAGAAGATTGGTCAATACCCTTACCTCAATGGATTTTTAAATCTTTATATTAAGCGGGCTAAACTATTCTTTAGAGTAGATCATTTTAATTCCGGTTTCTTTGGATATAATTATTACACCATTCAAAACTATCCCATGCCGGACAGAACATTTAAGTTTGGGATAGAGTGGAAATTTTTAGACTAGATGGCTATTTTTTATCAGGAAAATATAGATGATTTAAAGTTAAGTGAAGCGGAAGCTCATCATGCTGTTAAGGTTTTACGAAAAAAGGTCGGTGATAAAATTCAGTTAGTTAACGGCAAAGGAGTTTTAGTTGATGCAGAGATTAAAATTGCTGATAAGAAAAACTGTGAGTACAAAATCATTCAATCTGCTCAGTTTGAAGAATCAAAACCTAAAATTCACATTGCAATAGCTCCCACAAAAAATATGGATAGGTATGAATGGTTTGCTGAAAAGTCTGTAGAGATAGGTGTTTCTGAAATAACTCCGATTCTTACGGAAAATAGTGAGCGTAAGAAATTAAAATTAGACCGTTTACAAAACATACTTATTTCCGGAATGAAGCAGTCTAAGAATTACTTTTTACCGAAACTAAATGAATTGACAAGCTTTCCTGATTTTATTAACTCTGTTCAGGAAACACAAAAGTATATTGCCCATTGCGAAACTGAAGAAAATCAGCATTTAATAAAGCAATTGAATACTAGTCAGGATATTTTGGTGATGATTGGACCCGAAGGAGATTTTAGCCATGATGAAATTCAATTGGCCGTTAAATCAGGGTTTAAAGAATGTAGTTTAGGAAATTCCAGATTACGAACTGAAACAGCAGGTGTAGTTGCTTGCGAAATTTGTAATTTAGCGAAATACCTTTAATATATAATGAGATGAAAAAAGTAACAGGAATAGGCGGTATTTTTTTTAAATGCCAAGACCCTAAAAAAATGAAAGATTGGTATTCCGAAAATCTAGGATTAAAAACGGATGATTACGGAAGTACATTTGAGTGGAGAAATGCAGACAAACCGGAAGAAGTATGTTATACGCAGTGGAGTCCGTTTACTGCCGATACAAAGTATTTTGCTCCGTCTCAAAAGGAGTTCATGATTAATTACAGGGTAGAAAATTTAGAGTGGTTGTTAGAAGAATTAAAGAAAAATGACGTTAAGGTAGTGGGTGAAATACAAACCTATGACTATGGAAAATTTGCTCATATCATGGATCCGGAAGGAAATAAAATAGAATTATGGGAGCCGATTGACCAATCAATTGGTGACTTTGCAGATGGAAATACAACACATTAATGAGAGTTTTCTTAATTATCATATCTAGCCTCTTTTTCTTTTCGTTTAGTAATAACTATTCCTATCAGATTGCATTGTTAAAATATAATGGAGGCGGTGACTGGTATTCCAATAGAGAAACTTCTTTGCCCAATTTAATTAAGTTTTGCAATCAAAATTTAGGAACAAACATTAACCCTGAACAAGCCGAAATAGAAGTAGGCAGCCCTGATATTTTTAATTATCCTTTTTTGCATTTAACAGGTCATGGTAATGTTATTTTTAATAGTCAGGAAGTAGAAAATTTAAGACTTTACCTTACTTCCGGTGGCTTTCTTCATATTGATGATAATTACGGAATGGATAAGTTTATAAGAAGAGAAATGAAAAAAGTTTTTCCTGAGTTAGATTTTATTGAAATCCCCTATTCTCATCCTATCTATCACCAGAAATATAAGTTCAGCAGTTTACCAAAAATTCATGAGCATGATAATAAACCCGCACAAGGCTTTGGATTAATTTATGAAGGAAAACTGGTTTGTTTTTACACTTATGAATGTGATTTAGGAGATGGCTGGGAAGACCCTTCTGTGCATGGTGATTCAGATGAGACCAGAAAAAAAGCATTACAAATGGGCGCAAATATTTTGCAATTTGCTTTAATGGGCGAATCTAAAAAGTAATGCAGTTTACTAAAGAAGTCAGTGAGTTTATTTCAAAACATCTTGATGATGATATCAGAGAAGTAGCTTTAAAACTTAGCAAAATAAAACATCTTCCTAAAGAATTTATCCTCAATCAAATTAATGGCAAACAAAAAGCCATTAAAAAGTTTCCTAGCCTTTTTAATATTAATGATATTACCTATCCGCCTGATGTAAACCTTCAACAGAGTAGTTCAGAAATTACTGCAAAGTATAAATCGAAGTTTGCGAAGGATAAGACAGTACTTGATCTCACAGGTGGCTGGGGAGTAGATACTTTGTTTTTTGCCCAAAAAGCTAAAAGAGTAACCTATATTGAGCCTAAAAAGGAATTATTTGACATAACTGTTCATAATTTCAAAATTTTAGAGAAAGAAAATATTAGTTACTATAATCAAACAGCAGAAGATTTTTTAAAGGAAAACAACTCTTCTTTCGATATTATTTTTCTTGACCCGGATAGAAGGGTAGAAGGGAATCGAAAAATAAAACTGGAGGAATATAGTCCGAATGTTTTGCAGCTCTGCTCTCAATTACTAAAAATAGCTGATGAGGTTTTAATTAAAGTTTCCCCATTGCTTGATATAAAAGAGGTGTTGAATAAGTTGCCGGATGTAAGTGAAATACATATTGTAGCAGTGAAAAATGAATGTAAAGAAGTTCTTTATTTAATTCGGAAAAATGAATTTGGAGTTACTGTTAATACTATAAACATTGAAGATGGACGCCAGGAATTTTTTTCTTTTGATTACCAAGAATCAACTATTGAAATTGAATATTCCCAGCCTTTGACTTATTTATTTGAACCTAATGCCGCTATTATGAAGTCAGGAGGGTTTAACGAAGTTGCAAAAGAGTTTGGGGTAAGTAAATTAGCTAAAAACTCTCACTTATACACTTCTAATCACATTGTTAAAGAATTTCCGGGTAAGTTGTTTGAGGTAATAGAAACCATTCCTTATCAAAAAGATAAGATTGAGAAATATATAGAAGGTGGAAAACTAAATGTTGCAGTCAGAAATTTTAAAGAAACGCCACAGCAAATTAAAAAGAGGCTTAAAATAAAAGATGGTGGCGAATATCAAGCATTCTTTACCACCATCTTAAACAACAAACAAGTTTGTGTGATTTGTAAGAGAATTAATTTAACATCAATTCTACATCACCAATAGTTTTACTTTTTTTAACGCTAAGCGATTTCGAAAAACTTAAAATAGTTTGAATCGTTTCCTTTTTAGGTCCCGTTGATTCATCCGAAGGCTCGTTAATGAGCTCCTTAATTTCGTTTTCTTGATGTTGTAATTCGGAAAAAAGAGTAGAGGTTGGTTGCATAGGCATTTATTTTTTATTTGTTTAAGAGAAAAACGGCACTTATTTCGGTTTATTGTATGGAAATAAAAAAAATCCGCCAAAAGCGGATTTTCATATTATCTATTACTCAAAGCAACTGATGACTCTTCCATCAATTTGCGCATATTTATGAGTGCGTAGCGCATTCTTCCTAATGCTGTATTAATACTGACATTGGTTTTGTCGGCTATTTCTTTAAAACTCATGTCATAATATACACGCATCATTAATACTTCTTTCTGGTCGGTAGGAAGTTGCTGGATATAAACTCTCACATCTTTCCTTACATTTTGCGTAAAAAGTTGCTGCTCAATATTCTTCTCTTTGTTGGGAATAACGCTGAAAATATCAAAATCATCACCACCATTGGTCGTTTGCATACGGTTACTCTTTCTAAAATAATCTATTACAATGTTATGTGCAATACGATAAACCCATGGTAAAAATTTACCTTCTTCATTGTAATTGCCACTTTTTAATGATTTTATGACTTTTATAAAAGTGTCTTGAAATAAATCTTCAGTGAGGTCTGAATCTCTAACATATTTATAGATATATGCGTGAAGTCTTCGCTTGTGTCTTTCTAATAGTTGCTCTAACGCTGATTCGTTGCCATTAATATAGGCCGTTACTAAAGTTTTGTCGGTAGTTTCAAAAGCGTCCATACTGCACCTCCTTTTTTAAGGGTTAATAAAAAAAATAAATACTAAAAAAGGTAGATGTCTATGCTATAATAAAAAGGATTTAGGACGTTTAACGTAAAGATTAAAATATTATTGTATGAGCAATAAAATTATTTTTTGTACCCCAAATTTACGTAAAAGAAGTTAGCTTTGTTGCGTTTTTTTGTTAAAATTAGTTAATGTCAGTTGTGTACTCAGATATAGAAAAGCTTTCTTCTAAAGAATTTATCCTCATAAAAAATGCTCATGTACACAATTTACAGCACATTAATGTAGCTATTCCCAGAAATAAAATTACGGTTATCACGGGTCTCTCAGGTTCAGGAAAAACTTCACTGGCTTACGACACCCTTTTTGCGGAAGGGCAAAGAAGATATATCGAAAGTTTATCGTCTTACGCTCGCCAGTTTTTAGGAAAAATAGACAAACCACAAGTTGATTACATCAAGGGGATTTCTCCAACCATAGCCATTAATCAAAAAGTAACTTCTTCTAATTCACGCTCAACAGTTGGTACAACCACAGAGATTTATGACTATTTAAAATTGTTTTTTGCAAGAATAGGTAGAACTATTTCTCCTGAAACAGGAAAAGAGGTAAAACGTGACCACCCGGAGCAAATTGTGCAAGACATTCTAACTTTTGAAGAAGGAAGCAAAGTAGTTTTGTTGGCTCCTTTTATTTTAAAACCCGGATATACTGTTAAAGAAACGCTAAAACTACTTTTACAAATAGGTTATTCTAGGCTTTGGTATAACAATGAAATTGTAAACATTGAAGACTTTAAAGGAAAGTCGGAAAAAGATGTTTTTATTCTGATTGACAGATTTGTTGTAAAAAAAGACGAAGAAGAAAATATCAGCCGAATTGCTGATTCTGTGGAAACAGCTTTTTTTGAAGGAAAGGGGAAATGTATAGTGGTTAATGTTGATAAAAACATTACCAAAGAATACAGTAATTTGTTTGAAGAAAACGGAACTTCCTTTGAAGAGCCAAGCGTGCATCTATTTAGTTTTAACAATCCTTTAGGAGCTTGTAAAACTTGTGATGGCTTTGGAAGTGTTATAGGAATTGACCCATCATTGGTCATTCCAAACGAATCTTTATCGCTGTATGAAGATTGTGTGGTGGCCTGGAGAGGAGAAAAAATGCAGGAGTGGAAATATCAAATTATTGATTCTGTTTCTAAAACTGATTTTCCTATTCATAAGCCGTATGAAGAACTTTCTGAAAAATTTAAAAAAATGTTGTGGGAAGGTTGTCCTCACTTTGAAGGAATCAATGCTTTTTTTCAATATGTTGAAAGTAAGAGCTATAAAATTCAATACAGGGTAATGCTATCTCGTTACAGAGGAAAAACAACTTGCCCTGATTGCAAAGGAACTAGAATACGAAAAGATGCTTCTTATGTTAAAGTTGACGGACACTCCATTATTGATATGGTGTTGCTTCCGGTGGATGAATTACAGGAATTATTTAGCTCCATAAAACTTACCGAGAAAGAAGAAAAAATTGCCAGGCGTTTATTAATTGAAATCAGAAGCAGATTAAAATATTTGAATGATGTTGGTTTAGGTTATTTAACTTTAAACAGAGCTTCCAATACCCTTTCAGGTGGTGAAACGCAACGTATTCATTTATCTACCGCTATTGGTAGTAGCTTGGTGGGTTCTACTTATGTATTGGATGAGCCAAGTATTGGTTAAAGACCTTAACAAAATAGGTAATACGGTTATTATTGTTGAGCATGATGAAGAAATTATGAAGGCGGCTCACCATATTATTGATATGGGACCAATGGCAGGAAAAAATGGCGGACATGTTGTTTTTGAAGGAAATCATACTGAGTTAGAAAAAGAAAAAGACAGTATTACCGCTAAATATTTAAAAGGCATTGAGCAGATTGATATTCCTACAAAGCGAAGAAAGTGGAAAAATTATATTGAAATTAATAATGCCAAGCTTCATAATCTTAAAAATATCTCGGTTAAGTTTCCGCTAAATACCTTAACAGTTGTAACGGGTGTTAGCGGTTCAGGAAAATCCAGTTTGGTAAAAGGCTGTTTGTATCCTGCTGTGAAAAAACATGTAGATGCTGTAAAGCATGATGGAAAATTTGCCGGAAGTTTAGAAGGGAAATTTGATAAGCTGGAAGAAGTGGATATGGTAGACCAAAACCCGATTGGCAGAAGTTCACGCTCCAATCCGGTTACTTACATTAAAGCGTTTGACGATATCAGAGATTTGTATGCTTCTTTGCCTGCTTCAAAAGTAAATGGTTTTAAATCGGGACACTTTTCGTTTAATACCAGTGGCGGAAGATGCGAAAACTGCCAGGGTGAAGGTATGGTAACGGTAGAAATGCAGTTTATGTCTGATATAAAATTGCAGTGTGAAGAATGTAAAGGCAAACGATATAATGAAGATGTGCTGGAAGTAGTATTTAACGAAAAAAATATTGCTGATATTCTGGATATGACGGTAGATGAAGCAATGGATTTCTTCTGGCAGTTTCCTACTTGTGAGAAAATAGTAAACAAAATAAAACCTTTACAAGATGTAGGAATGGGCTATGTGCATTTAGGGCAAAGCTCTTCTACGTTGAGTGGCGGAGAAGCGCAACGGATAAAGTTAGCTTCATACATTGCCATGGGAGAGAAAGCAAAAAACAGACTGTTCATTTTTGATGAGCCCACTACAGGCTTGCATTTCCATGATGTAAAAAAGTTATTGAGTGCTTTTAGTGCCTTGATTGACCAGGGACACAGTATTATTGTAATAGAACATCACCCTGATGTAATAAAATGTGCCGACTGGCTGATTGACTTAGGCCCTGATGGCGGTAAAAAAGGTGGAAATATCGTATTTGAGGGCATACCCGAAGATTTGGCTTCTGCCAAAAAATCTCATACTGCTAAGTTTGTGCTGGAGAAGTTGGGAGTTGGGGTTTAGTTATTTTTTCTAATACACATTTTGATTCAATGGGTATTAAAGGATAACATTTTGCGATTATCAATGTCAATTCTTTTTGAAGTTTTCCTTCTCCTGAGAATTTGTCTAATGAATTAAATACTTTTCTTAGGTTACTTTCTAAATTATGACCATGATAATCTAAATACCATAGAGGTAATTTTACTTTTTTACCATTAATATATAAAACTTCTTTGAGTTTTTCCTTTTCCAAAACTTTTATTGTTTTATAGTATTGAGAAAAAAACCAATCAATTACTTTTTGTAAGAAATCCTCACCTTCATTTTTAATATCATAATGGTTATAGGATTCATCCTTTCCTAATTGCTTATGAATATTGTGAGCTTTTAATTCCATGAATAAAACACATAAATAAATGGGGTCATAAATAAAGTTTTCTATACTATATCTTGAATTTGAACCATGGACTTTTATAAAATCGTCTTCGGTATTTGAATTATCCCAATCTATTATTCCATAACTTGTGTTATTTCCTGATTCTCTGATGTTACTTACAATACTTTTAACTTGTTCACAATTTCCTTTACCCATGGAGTTGGAGATAAAATACAAGTTAAAAGGATAGTTTTCATACTCATTAAGTTTATTAAAAATAGTTTGATAGTAAAATACATCTGTTGGACTTTCTACGAAAACTTGTTTATGATTTTCATAATTTATCGAAAGTGTTGGTAGATTTTCAGTAAGTATTTCTAATGCTTTTTGTTTTGATACTTTAGATAAGCTGGTTCTATGCTCGTTTTCGATTTGAAATATAGAGTTTTCTGGAGCAAGTGCTACGGTTGAAGGAGAATGTGTGGTTATAATAACTTTTATTCCAAACTCATTTACAAAAGTATTGTTAAGAATATCGATCATCATTTTTGTCATTTCTGGATGTAAAAAGGAATCTGGTTCATCCAATAACAATAATTCAGGTAATTCAAGACTATCTTTGTAAAATTCACATGTAAATAATTTCAAAATTAGCCCAATGATAATCCTTTCCCCAGAAGAAAGTTCACTAACATCTATAATTTCTTTACTGGGAAGTTTAATTAAATTGAACGATATATTTTTTATCTCTGGGCTAAATTCTTCTCTGTTAATGCCAACAAATCTGAAAGGAATAGAATGTTTTATTAAAATATCATTGATTACTTCCCATGGAGGAGGAAATTGTTTAGTAAATTCATCATCGCTTAAAGATTGATTATTTAAGCCATATTTTTCTTTTTTAAAATATCCATGGTCATTATAATATCGTCTATATAAGTATCCGTAGAAGAGGTATTCAATTTGAGATTTAAATAAGTCATTTTCATCTAAATATCTTTCGTCAATTGGGGTTGTATAAAAGTCAAACTCCTCTAGTTCATATATATTTTTTGATTGATAGATAGATATTTCAGACCATACTTTAATTAAGTTATAGATATATTTATAATTGGAGTTTTCAATAAAGAATGATTCAAGATGCTCAGGTTGCATCAATGTTGTTTTAATATTTGGATTTAACTCATGTAATGAATTAATAGTAAGTTTTTTTAAATCTTCATTATTTATAATTGTGTTAGGTACTTTATCAAAAAAACTATCTTGATTTTTATCTATTCCAGATTTTATTAGGATTCCAAAAAGCTTTTTAGTGTTAATTGAATATTTTTTGTATTCATTTATGATTGGATTGATTTTATCATCCCAATTCCTTTTTTCTAATTTCGTTATTCTATAAGAAATAATCCCTTCATATTGTATTTTAGAGATGTTTGGAGTGATTATTCGTTTTGGCATTCCAGTTGTTGTTCCATGCCTTTTTTGATAGCCAATAACTTCAAGAAAATGAGATTTTCCACTTCCATTTTTCCCAGTAATAACTGTAAAATCTGAAAGTTTTTCAGAGATAAAGGGTTTAAGAGATTTAAACTTTTCTTTAAGCTCAATAATCATAATTATAGCTGTGTAATTTTACCATGCCCTTTTTTTCCAATTGCTTTTAGCAGCAGTTTTGTTTTCGGCAGGTTTTACGGCTTTGGCTTTTCGCTCTTTAATAATATAGGCTGCCATAATCTCTGCAATCTCTTGCTCATCTGCTTTTACTTCAAACAATTTGTCAGGCGTAAAATGATGGTTCACAAAATGAGTGTCAAAATTACCACTTACAAAAGCATCGTGCTGTAAGGCAAACCTGCAAAACGAAAGGGTAGTAGATACACCCGAAATTTGGTATTCGTTTATGGCTCTAATCATTCTTTCTCTTGCTTCCTCACGGTTTTCTCCATAGGTAATTAGTTTGGCAATCATTGGGTCATAATAAATAGGAATATCCATACCTTGCTCGTAACCGTCATCTACTCTTACACCTGTTCCTCTTGGTGGAACGTAGCGTTTTAATTTACCGATATCCGGTAAAAAGTTGTTGGCAGGGTCTTCTGCATACACTCTCACTTCTATAGAGTGTCCAATAATTTTTAGGTCATCTTGTGTAAAGCTTAACTTTTCTCCTCTAGCTACTTTAATTTGTTCTTTTACCAAATCAACTCCGGTAATCATTTCTGTAACAGGATGCTCTACTTGTAGCCTAGTGTTCATTTCTAAAAAGTAGAAATTTTTGTTTTCATCCAATAAAAACTCAACTGTTCCGGCACCTACATAATTACAAGATCTTGCTACATCTACCGCACATTCTCCCATGGCTTTTCTTAACTCAGGAGTTAATACGCTGGATGGTGCTTCTTCAATTACTTTTTGGTGTCTCCTTTGAATAGAACATTCTCTTTCAAAGAGGTAAAGTATATTCCCGTGTGTGTCTGCTAAAATTTGAATTTCTATATGTCTTGGAGAGCCTACATATTTTTCAATAAATACAGAGCCATCACCAAACGCAGATTTTGCTTCACTTACCGCTCTGTCCATTTGCTCTTCAAACTCAGCGACATTTTCTACAATACGCATTCCTTTACCACCTCCACCGGCAGATGCTTTTACCAAAATCGGAAAACCAATTTCTTCTGCTATTTTTTTAGCAGCGGCAATATCATCAATGGCATCTTCTGTACCGGGAACCATAGGAACATCAAACTTTTTAACGGCAGCTTTAGCGGCCAGTTTGCTTCCCATTAATTCCATGGCTTCAGGGCTCGGACCAATAAATGTAATTCCTGCTTTTTCTACTTTTCTGGTAAAATCGGCATTTTCTGACAAAAAGCCGTAACCGGGATGAATGCCATCAACTCCTAATTCTTTGCAAACTTCAATAATTTTATCGCCTAAAAGATAGGATTGATTTGAAGGTGGAGGTCCCAAACAAACTGCTTCATCAGCATATTTTACAAAAAGTGCATTTCGGTCTGCTTCTGAATAAACGGCAACTGTTTTAATTCCCATTTCTTTTGCCGAACGCATAATACGTAAAGCAATTTCTCCTCTGTTGGCTACTAGAATTTTATTCATTTCCTAAGTTAAATTTATTATTGTCATGCTGAGCGAAGTCGAAGTATGACAATACTCTTCGACTCCGCTCAGAGTGACTTTATTTCTTAAATCTATCTGCTAAAACTAAATCTTTACTACCCGGTGTGTATTTGTAAAACCCTTCTCCTGATTTTGCGCCTAATTTACCAGCAGCAACCATATTTACTAGTAATGGACATGGAGCATATTTCGGATTTCCGAAACCGTCTTGTAATACATTTAATATAGAAAGACATACATCTAAACCAATAAAATCAGCCAATTGAAGCGGTCCCATCGGGTGAGCCATACCTAGTTTCATTACAGTATCTATTTCTTCAACACCGGCAACACCTTCATACAAAGTAATAATGGCTTCATTAATCATGGGCATTAAAATCTTGTTTGCTACAAAACCGGGATAATCATTTACTTCTACAGGAACTTTACCTAATGTTTTAGATAGCTCCATAATTTTTTCCGTTACTTCATCAGAAGTAGCGTAACCTCTGATTACTTCAACTAATTTCATTACCGGAACAGGATTCATAAAGTGCATTCCGATAACTTTATCCGGACGTTGAGTAACTGCCGCAATTTTTGTAATTGAAATAGAAGAAGTGTTAGTAGCCAGAATAGCATCTTTTCCACTAAATTCATCCATTTGCTTAAAAATGTTAAGTTTTAAATCTACATTTTCGGTAGCAGCTTCAACTACTAAGTCAGCATCAGTTACACCGTTTTTAAGGTCAGTAAAGGTGTGAATATTTTTAAGGGTAGATTGTTTTACTTCTTCCGTAATTTTTTCTTTAGCAACCAAGCGGTCTAAATTTTTACCAATAGTAGCCAAAGCCTTGTCAAGCGATTCTTGCTTAACGTCAACTAAATGTACATGAAATCCTGATTGTGCAAATACGTGAGCTATACCGTTACCCATAGTTCCGGCACCTATAACTGTTACTTTATTCATTTTCTAAAAATTAAATTATTGGTTGATGGTCAAAGGTAAAAAAATAGACCTATTTTCCACTTCCTTTTAAAACGATAAGGACGGTATAGAATAAAATCTTGAAATCGATAAGTAGCGACATATTCTCAATGTAAAGTATATCATACTTTAAGCGTTGAACCATCTGTTCTACGTTTTCAGCATAACCATATTTTACTTGCCCCCAAGAAGTAATTCCCGGTTTTACCTTTAGTAAGTGATAGTAGTGAGGTGCCTCAATGGTAATTTGGTCGATGTAAAATTGACGTTCAGGTCTTGGTCCCACCAAACTCATATCACCAATCAGTACATTCCAAAACTGTGGAATTTCATCTAATCTGGTTTTTCGCATCCATTTTCCAAATGGTGTAATTCTTGGGTCGTCTTTACTAGATAATGCCGGTCCGTGCTTTTCTGCGTCTATGTACATAGAGCGGAACTTGAATATTCTAAAAGGTTTACCATGTTGTCCTATTCTTTCTTGGCTAAAAAAGATAGGGCCTTTTGATGTTAGCTTTACACCTATAGCTGTAAAAAGGTAAACAGGAAAACCAATAATTAAAACACATAACGATACAAAAATATCTATTACTCGCTTAAATGCCTGTTGCCATGCCGGCATTATTTCAGGGTTTACGTGAATTAATGGTGCATCATAAAGCGAAGAAAGTTTTACCGAACCTGCCAAAATATCATACATATCCGGTATTACTTTTATGATAACTTTTGACTGGCTTAGCTCATTAATGATTTTGTTAATCTGATTATGCTCAGAAGATTCAACTGCAATAATAGCTTCTTCTACGGCATTTTCTTCTACTACTTTTTTAAGGTCCACACAGTTTCCCATGTGAGGAAGAAAGCTAGTCATTTTATGAATTTCACTCTCGTTGACATGTGTAAATCCGATAAATTTATTTCCGCTAGACTTGGGTTGCGCTTCCATTTCCTTGAACAGTTCTACCGCTTTTTCATTTGAACCGATTATAATGGTGTTAAAACCCATTTTTCTGCCATGTATTTTATGCGCAGTAATGGAAGAAAGAATAAATCTAAAAACACTTGTAAACCCAAAATGCAGAGCAAATAATGTGAAGTACAGAACATAATAGTTTTTATAAGTGGCTACTTCATCATCTAATAAAAGCGCAAAGAAAATGATTAATGTACCAAAAACAGATAAACCTAGAATTTGCCCAAATTCTTTTAAACGAGAAACCCTATATACGTTTCTATACATTCCGAAAGAGGCATAAATAATTAACCAAAAAATGGGAATTATTGCAATAGCGTAATAAAATTGAGTGTCAAATTCTAGAGGGATGTCATATCCAAACTTAAGTGGTTCGATAGACTTTTTTCGATATACATAGAATGAAAACCAAGCAATTGCTGCTGCTAACCAGTCAAAAAAGATGTACTTTATGGTTTGGAGAGGCTTGTTCACTCTAAGGTTTTAGAAATGGATAAGTTTTACGTTATCGATGTAAATATTAGCAGATGTAATATAGCTTTGATTTTGAATACCTAGCGTAATATTAAAACTACTTGCGCTAGTTTCAATATTAATGGCACTGCTCAAATCAATATATATTTTTCTCCATTCATTGTGTTCTGCTAAAGTAATAACTGATTTTTGTACTGATTCATCATTTACAAAAACTCCAATGGTAATTGAATGTTTTGCAGATTCGTCAATCGTTTGATTATAGTTTATAATGGATCGAAAATCCATTTCCAGATATACCGGTGTGGCATTAAGCGGGATAGAAGTAATATCAGGAGATTTTATCTCAAACAAAGAAATTTGGTCGTCTAAAATAATTTCACCTGAAGCGCCTCCTTCAAATTTATAAGATGGATTTGTTGTTTTTGCAATACTTCTTTCTCCTTTGCCTGTATTCTGAAAGCTAACTCCTGAGCTTTCAAAATCTTCCATCCAAGGAATTACGGCTTCAGGGTTGTAAGTAAAACTAGGTTTGATGTTAATGGCACTGTCAGGAATTAAGTTAATGGTAGTATAGTAATAAGAGTAAAATCTATAATAAGTCCTGGTACTAGAAATTCCATTGTTTTTTATTCCCGGTCTGACTGTAATGTCATGACTTCCTTCCATTAAAACAGGCACTTTTGCCGGAATTTCATAAGCACCAATAAATTGGTCGTCAACATACAACCAAACATCAGTAATGTTGTGGCTACTGCTGCCTTGGGTAGCATAGTCAGTAGTAAATGTAAAAGACTCTATTGAGATATAAGCAGGTATTTTAGCTTCTACTTTCTCTTTTTTACAAGAATTAAATACAAAGCTGAGTAATACCAATCCTAATAGGTGCGTTTTTCTCATAATGGCGGCAAAAGTAAACATTTTATGGTATTAAAACCATTCAATAACCTAGCTAAACGAAATTTGTACTAGATTTATTGTAGAGTGAAAAGAAATAATTGTACTTAATTCTTAAACAGCTAGTTATAGTTGTTCGTTAAGAATAATACTGGATTCGTTTACTTTTTGGATAATTTGGTGAGCAACTTCAACCGCATGAAATCCATCAGAAAGAGAAACTACTGCTGGCTCTGAATTAATAATGGAATTATAAAAAGCTTTTAGCTCTTCCTTGATTGCATTGTTGGGTTCTATGGTTGGCTTTTCAAAAAATATTTGCTTTTTGCCTTTGTTTTCTCCTAAATCAATAACCATAGCAAACATATCATTTTCATCTACTTCATCTTTCAACTGAACAATTTCCAGTGCTTTCTCCAAAAAGTCAACACTTAAATAAGCATTTTTTTGAAAAAATCTTGATTTACGCATATTCTTTAATGACATTCTGCTGGCAGTTAAGTTGGCTACACAACCGTTGTCAAACTCAAGCCTTGCATTAGCAATATCAGGTGTGTCACTAACTACCGCAACGCCTGACGCATTTATCTTTTTTACGTTGGACTGAACAGCGCTCAACACAATATCAATATCATGAATCATTAAATCCAGAATAACCGAAACATCAGTTCCTCTGGGGTTGAATTGCGCTAAACGGTGCGTTTCAATAAATAAAGGATAAGTTAAGTGTTTTTTTGCAGCTATAAAAGCAGGGTTAAAACGTTCTACATGCCCTACCTGAACTACCACATTGGCCTCTTTTTCCAGTTCAACTAATTTTTTTGCTTCATCAACGGTATTAGTAACAGGTTTTTCAATAAATACATGAACCGATTGTCTTAAGGCTTTTTCAGCATATTCAAAGTGCGATAGAGTGGGGGTAACAATATCTACGGCATCAACACTTTCTAATAATTCTTCAAAACTTTCAAATGCTTTTAAATCAAACTCTTTTGAAACAGTAGATCTTACTTCAGGGTTAACATCATAAAAGCCAACAAAATCAAAGCTTTCTATTTCTTTAATTAATTTGAGATGAATTTTTCCCAAATGTCCTGCACCAACTAAACCGATTTTCAGCATATCTAATTTTATGCAACAAAGGTATGGGCAATAAACAACTGCTTTGTTGTTGCTGTCTATTATTTTTAACACCTCATTTTTAATAAGATGAGTTTTTGCCTATCTATATTGCCTAAATATGTTGTTTATTTGTCCTGCAAATGAATATAGTTGACTCATATCAGCATAAAGGATTGCGACAGCAATTAGTAGAGCAGTTAAAGGGAAAAGGAATTACCGATAGGAGAGTGTTAGATGCCATTGGCAAGATACCTAGACATGCTTTTATGGACAATGCTTTTTTACAATTTGCATATCAGGACAAAGCTTTTCCTATTGATTGTGAGCAAACCATTTCTCAACCTTATACAGTAGCTTTTCAGACACAGTTATTAGAAATAGAACCTAGAATGAAAGTATTGGAAATAGGAACAGGCTCGGGTTATCAAACTTCTGTTTTATGCGAAATGGGCGCAAAAGTATTTTCTGTTGAACGACATAGACCATTACATTTAAAGTCCAAAAAATTGTTGCAGGGTATGAAATACCGGGCAGACTTGTTTTACGGAGACGGATATGAAGGGCTCGAAAATTTTGCTCCGTTTGATAGAATTATTGTAACGGCAGGAGCACCTTTTATTCCGCAAGCTTTAAAAGATCAATTGGCTGTTGGTGGGCATTTGGTAATTCCGGTAGGTTCAAGTAATCAACAAATGAAGCGATTGACTAAAATTTCAGAGACGGAATTTGAGGAAAATTCTTACGGAGACTTTAGTTTTGTGCCTCTACTTGAAAATAGAGCAAGGTAAATACAATATATTTTTAGTTTCTTTGTTAAAGCATCATCAAAAAATATTAAGCACATGAAAAAAATACTTTTTACACTATTAGCATCTGCAATATGTCTATTCTCATTTTCTCAAAATGATAGTATTAAAGCTGAATCAGGCGACTGGGGATTTACGGTAAACGTAACAGGGTTGATTAATAATGTCGGTCTTTCTACTAATAAAGATGTAGTAGGTAATAGTTTAATTAGTACAAAGTATTTTTTAAGTAACCAAAATGCTATTAGAGTGGGCTTTGGTGCAAATGTGAATAGCCAAACTTGGAATTTGGCAGATAGTGTGGGCAAAGCTTTAGTAGAAGTAGATTCATCCGTTACACAAAACTTCTTTTCTATTTCTCCGGGCTATGAAAGACACTTTTTAGCCACCAATAGACTAGACCCTTACTTTTCGGCTGAATTACCTTTAACGGTTATCGGTCGTTCTAAAACACAAAGCACCACTACTACTACCGATGCAACAGGCGTTTCTACCTTACAAAGAATTATTCAGAGAGAAGGTGGCTTTGGCTTTGGGGTGAGACTGGGTGCAGGATTTAATTATTTTATTGCCAGAAAACTGTCACTTGGTCTAGAATACAATTTTACTTACCAAATGCTTATTCAGGGTGGTAATGTTTCTGAAAGTATTATTGACGACCCTTCTACCGGAACCGGAAATTCTGTATTTATAAACAGAACCGATAAACAAACCTCAAATACATTAAACGTTAGTAACGTTGCTGTTATTCATTTGAGTTACTTCTTCTAGTAGATAAAAGATGTAAGACATAAGATTATTGATAATTAGCTAATTATTTATCCTTTCCTTTTCTAAAAGCTACCGTTGGTTAAATTCTAGTTTAGAAACCTAATAATACATCAAATATTCCAGTTGCCTAAAATAATTAATCGTAAATTAGGGCTTTATTAAAATTTAGGGATGAAAAAATTACTACTTCTTTTCATTGTGCTTACTACTGCTTTTGCAGGAAACATAGAGGCGCAAATTTCAAAAAACATGAGTTTTCTTGGTAAATATGTTTACCCTTCAGGAAGAGGAAACCTAAGCGATGTGTGGGGCTATCAAGATACTACAGGTAAAGAATATGCTTTAGTAGGAGTTCAAAAGGGTTTTTCCATTGTAGATGTTACCAATCCTGCTTCACCACAAGAGGTTTTTTATTTACAAGGTGCGAATACAATATGGAGAGATATTAAAGTATGGGATAAATATGCTTACATTACCAATGAAGGTGATAGCGGCTTGTTAATTGTAGATATGAGTACACTCCCAAATGCTACGGGCATCCAAACTAAATATTACAGAGGCTCTAGTTATCCGTTTACTACTGCCCACAATTTATTTATTGATGAAAAAGGTTTTTGCTACCTATTTGGTGCCGATTATTTAAAAGGCGGTGCAATTATTTTAGATGTAAAAACAAATCCAATGAATCCGGTTGAGGTAGGGTTGTATGATACGTATTACTTTCATGATGGAATGGCTAGAGGTGATACTTTATGGGGAAGTGCTATTAATCAGGGATTTTTAATTGCTTTAGATGTTAGCAATAAAAGTAGTATTACACCTATCGGTAACACTCAAACTACACCTTTGGTTTTTACACATAATGCATGGGTGTCGGATGATAATAGCCATGTGTTTACTACGGATGAAAAAAGTAACGCATTTATCGCTTCTTATGATGTGACTAATATGAATAATATTACAGAGGTGGACAGGGTTCAGTCACAAAATCCAAATTCAGGAGTTATTGTCCATAATGTGCATGTAGATAAAAATTTTATTGTAACCTCATATTACAGAGACGGTGTTACAGTTCATGATGTAACTTATCCTAATAATGTTATTCTAGTAGGTTGGTATGATACCTCTCCATTATCGGGAAATAATTTTAACGGTTGTTGGGGAGCTTATCCTTGGTTACCTTCAGGAAATATTTTAGCTACCGATATAGAAGAAGGACTATTTATTTTAGGAAGACAATTTAAGCAAGCATGTTACTTAGAAGGAACAGTTACTGATTTTGGAACTTCAGCGCTTTTAAGTAATGTATTAGTTGAAATATTACCCGTGTCAAATAACATAAGCACAACTACAAATGTGAATGGCTTTTACAGAACAGGGATTGCAGATTCTGCCATGTATGATATCGCTTTTTCAAAAGGCGGTTATTTCCCTGATACAGTTAAAAATGTGTTGCTTGATGATGGTGTGGTAACTACTTTAAATCATCAATTAGTAGCAATGGTTCCGTTTACTTTAAACGGACAAGTTCTGGAAAGCACTACAAATACTCCTATTGCTAATGCGGATGTTATTATTAAAAATCAGTTTAATACTTATAATGTTACCACAAATGGTTCAGGGCAGTTTACTTTGAATAATTTCTTTGAAGGTAATTATGATATTGTTGCCGGTAAATGGAATTTTAAAACTAAATGTTACAGTCAGCAAATATTTAACTCTAATCCAAACGTGACCATACTTCTTGATTCGGGTATATATGACGATTTTACTTTTAATAATAACTGGGTAGTTAGCGGAACAGCTTCTACAGGAATCTGGGAAAGAGGAATTCCAAATGGTACAAGTTATAATACTAACAATGACGCAAATCCCGGAGATGATGCAGGTACCGATTGTACTGACAAAGCTTTTGTTACAGGAAATCAATTTGGTGCGGCAGCAGGAGATGACGATGTAGATGGTGGTATTACGGTTTTAACTTCCCCTACTTTCGATTTAACGAATTATGTGCGCCCTTCACTAAATTATACTAGCTGGTTTTTTAATGATGGTGGTATAGGAACTCCAAATGATAGTATGGTTGTTTATTTAGATAATGGAAGTACAAGGGTAGTTGTTGAAGTACTTACCAGTAATTCTCCTCAATCAACCTGGATAGGGAAATCTTTTAAAATTAATGATTTTATTACGCCAACCAGCACAATGAAAGTAATTGTAACTGCCAGTGATTTTCCTCAAGGTCACTTAGTAGAAGCAGGTTTTGATCATTTCTTTGTGGTGGATACTATTTATTCAGGTATTAATGAAGGAGCTAGTTTAAAAGCTAAAATTTATCCTAATCCTTTTAATGATAAAGTAATTGTTGAAGGCTTAAATGACTTTGTAAAATCAATTGTTGTATCTGATATCACAGGAAAACAAATTCATACAGAATATGTATTGATTAATGAAACAAGAAAAGAAATCAGATTTAATATCTCTCAAGGAATGTATTTAATACAATTACACGATGCAAAAGGAAATGTGTTAAAGACAGAGAAGATTATAAGGCAATAAAAATAAATCACTCAAGAATTTAAGTCTCGGCCAAATGGCTGGGACTTTTTTTATTCCACCTCTTCATAATCTACGTACTCTCCGTCATCTATATCTTTCTGTTTTTCTTTGTTAGGGTTTTTCTTAATATAAACTTCTCCTTCTTTATGTTGAGGTTCATCTTGCTGTTGGTACTGATTGTATTTCTGCTGTTGTTTATTGATGTAATTCTTTAATAAATACGGAAATACATATCGCCCTAAAAGCTTGAACACATAGTAAATAAGAACAATAATTAAAATTACTCTGAAAAGTCCTTGTATGCTTGCTTCGTGATAAATCACTATTTACTTAAGTAAAGATTTCTTTCTGAATATACTTCTCTAAAGAATTTATCTTCCAGACTTTCTATAAAATGAATAGCTTCACCCGTAGATTTCATCTCAGGTCCAAGTTCTTTATTTACCTCCGGGAATTTTTCATAAGAGAATACAGGAACTTTAATGGCATAGCCTTTTTTCTTAGGTTCAAACTTAAAGTCGGTAACTTTCTTTTCTCTTAACATTACCTTGGTAGCATAGTTTACATACGGCTCGTCATAAGCTTTTGCGATAAACGGAACTGTTCGTGAAGCTCTTGGATTGGCTTCTATTACATACACTACTTCGTCTTTTACGGCAAACTGAATGTTAATTAAACCAACCGTTTCCAGAGCTACGGCAATTTTTTTGGTGTGGTCTTCAATTTGTTTAATGACATTTTCGCTTAAGTCGAAGGCAGGAAGAACTGCATAAGAATCACCGGAGTGAATTC
>JAUHYR010000125.1 GCA_030426475.1 Bacteroidia bacterium | reverse complement strand
CATACTTTGGAGAAGCCTTTATTGAAAACAAAGGTGGATTTCTATTTACCGTAGGATTTACTACTATATGTTGGGTTATTGCTACTTACGCCACTAAACCCGAAAATGATTCTATATTAATTCCATTTTATAAAAAGATTAAACCTCAGGGAGTATGGAAAACCGTCAAAAATAAACTGGACGATGAAATAAAAATTAGCAGCGACTTTAGATTTAGAGTCTTAGCCTGGATTTCTTCTATTGTTTTCACGTATGGGTTACTTTTTACGTTAGGAAAAGTAGTATTTCAACTTTGGGATAATATTTTCATCTATCTCATATCTCTTATAATTTCGTTTATAATTTTAAAATTGAGCATCAATAAGTTAAAATTAAATTAAAAAGCTTTCTATTTCCTCTTTGAGAATTCAGATTTTTTTTATTACTTGCACCCTTATTTAATGGTCAAAACCAAACTTCGATGAACGTAAAAAATAAGTTTTTCAAGCTATTTGTTTCACTAGTTGTAATAGCAGCGCTTGGTACTGCTTGTAATGGAGGTGGTGAAGAGAATACCGACACTACTGATACTACTGCAACAAATGATAACACAAATACCAACACATTGTTGGCAATAGATGGTCAAGTTTTTATTATTCCATCTCCGGTTCAAACGGCATTACTTATTAAAAGTGTAGGAGTTGAGTACAATTCGGCTCTTTTAAGCAACCCAAAATCTGCCACCAACTTCTCCACTAACTTCAAAAAATCAGTTAACGTAGGAATTTATGGTGCTGACTTAGGATATGTTACTATTTATGACCAAACACAAGATGCCATCTCATTCTTAACTGCTGTTAAAGCTTTAGGTGATGAATTAGGCGTTTCAAGTGCTTTCGATAAATCATTGATGGAGAGATTTGAAAAAAATCTTGGAAAACAAGATTCTTTACTAAGTCTTGTATCTGACGCCTACCGTTCTGCTGATGCTTATCTGAAAGATTCAGAAAGAAATGATGTTGGTAGTCTTATTTTAGCAGGTGGTTGGTTAGAAAGCATTCATTTTGCCACTAATGTTGCAAAAACTTCAAAAAACCCTGAAATCATAAGAAGGATTGGAGAACAAAAAAGTACTCTTGAAAACTTAATTAAGCTTTTAACTCCTCATTATTCTAAACCGGAATATGCTGAGTTTATTGACGGATTAATGGATTTAAGCAATGTTTTTGAAGGTGTAGAGTTTACTTACACTTACGAAAAACCTGTTACTGAAGCAGACAAGAAATTGACAACTATTACCAGTAAATCAGAAGTGAAAATTTCTGACGAACAACTTGAACAAATTACCAAAAAGATTGGTGACCTTAGAAATAAGTTAATCAATTAATACTTAGTTTATGAAAAGATTATTAAAATCACTTCCAGTTATAATTGCCATTGTTGTTGGTGGGCTTTTTTCAAACAATGCTAATGCACAATGTGACACTATTGCCAGTTTGTGCGGAAAGCATCTGCAAAGTGGATATATTTCTGATGGTCAACAATACAGAGCATTATTAATTAATGATGAAGTTTCTGAGTTTCATACTACTTTTTATGGTGGTAGTACATACAGAATAGCTGCTTGTAGCGGACTTACAGACGGTAATTTGATATTTTCGGTGTACGACAATGAAAGAAACCTTTTATTTACTAATAAAGATCATTCAAACAGTGCGTATTGGGATTTAAAAATTACCTCTACCATTAACTGTATTATTGAAGCACACTTAGATACTGAAAAAGTAGCTTCAGGCTGTTGTGTGCTTTTAGTTGGATTTAAACAATAAATTTTAAAATACTTTGATTTTAGAGACTGTTTTCTTTTGAAGCAGTCTCTTTTTTTTTATTTTCACAAACACAAAATTCTTTTGACTAAATGAGTGAACGGATACTCAAAGCTTTAATGCAATTATTTTCTATTGTTTCTGACACTGAGTCAAGCAATAGTAGAACAGTGGTAGAAGCCTTTCTTAAATCTCAGTTAAATGAGGATTTAGTAACGGTTTACTTGGAGCTATATGACCAGTTCATAGAAGAAAAAACTAAAACGAAAGACGGAGAAAAGAAAAGAAAAAGAACTTCCGTAAACTCCGTTAAGGTATTAAGAATCTGTACCCAGATTAATGAAGAGTTAGCACAGCGTCAAAAAATAGTTGTACTTATTCGTTTAATAGAATTCATCTACTCAAACGAAGCTCCTTCAGAACAGGAATTTGAATTTATATCTACGGTTGCTGAAACCTTCAACATAAATAAGGAAGAATACACGCTTTGTACAAACTTCATCGGGCAGTCAATTAATGAAGTGGATGATGTTGACACAACACTTATTATAAATAACAAGAAAGAGACAAACTACGAGCATGCCAAGCATATCTATTCTGACGGAATTGGTGACGGTCTGTTAAAAGTAATTCGAATAAAGAGTGTAAACATGCTCTTTATCAGATATTTTGGAAAAGAAGAGATTTTCTTAAACGGACAAATTTTTAGTCCTGAGCGCGCCTACATCTTAACTCAAGGTTCTTCTATTAGAAGCCCTAAAGTTCAGCCCATCTATTATTCAGATATTATCTCCACTTTCTTAAGTGATACGGTTACTGAAAACATTGTGTTCTCAGTTGAGAACTTACAGTATCAGTTCAAAGGTGGAAACATGGGATTGTATAATTTCAATTTTAGTGAAGAATCAGGGTCATTGGTTGGAATTATGGGTGCCAGTGGAGCTGGAAAATCTACTTTGTTAAACTTATTGAACGGAACATATATGCCTACAAAAGGGCAAGTTCTGATTAATGGAGTGGATATCCATAGAGAAAAAGATAAAATTGAAGGAGTTATTGGATATGTTTCTCAAGATGATTTACTTATTGAAGAACTGACCGTTTTCCAAAACTTATTCTATAACGCTAAGCTTTGTTTTAGTTCTCTAGATGATAAGTCAATAGCAAAATTGGTTGCTGATACGCTTACGAGTCTTGGTTTATATGAAGCAAAAGACTTAAAAGTTGGAAGCCCGTTAGATAAAACAATTAGTGGCGGACAAAGAAAAAGATTAAATATTGCTCTTGAGTTAATAAGAGAGCCAAGTGTTTTATTTGTAGATGAGCCTACTTCCGGATTATCTTCCAGAGATTCTGAAAACATTATGGACCTTTTAAAAGAGTTGGCTTTAAAAGGTAAATTGATATTTGTTGTTATTCACCAACCTTCTTCAGATATCTTTAAAATGTTTGATAGATTACTTATTCTTGATACCGGTGGCTATCCTATTTATAATGGAAACCCTGTAGATGCAGTGGTTTACTTTAAAGAAATGGTAAACCATGTAAATGCCAAGGAAAGTGAATGTAGAACGTGTGGTAATGTAAATCCTGAGCAAATATTCAACATCATTGAATCAAAAGTGGTGGATGAGTACGGAAATCAAACTACCAACAGAAAAGTATCTCCAAAGCAATGGTATAAGCATTACCTTGAAAAAATTGAACAACTATATAAAGCACACATAAAAACTGATGAAAAGCCTACTACTAGTTTTAAAATACCAAGTAAGCTAAAACAATTTAAGGTATTTATTACTAGAGATGTTTTATCTAAGTTAACTAATAAGCAATATTTAGCTATTAACCTTTTAGAAGCTCCAGTGCTTGCTTTTATTTTATCATATTTGATTAGATATTATAATACTGATGCTTCTAATGAATTGGGTTATTTTTTCAGAGAAAACGAAAACATACCTGCCTACATCTTTATGTCAGTAATTGTTGCCTTATTTATTGGTTTAACAGTTAGTGCGGAGGAAATTATCAGAGACCAAAAAATCTTAAAACGTGAGAAGTTCCTTAATCTAAGTAAAGGAAGTTATTTAGTTTCAAAAATCAGCATCATGTTTATCTTATCTGCTATTCAAACCTTTAGTTTTGTTTTAGTAGGAAACTTAGTACTTGGCATACAAGGAATGTTTTTTGAATACTGGATGGTTTTATTTACAACCGCATGCTTTGCAAACATGCTGGGGCTGAATATTTCAGCTAGCTTCAATTCGGCAGTTACCATTTATATATTGATTCCATTTTTGATTATTCCACAGCTTATTTTGAGTGGTGTCATTGTGAAATTTGACAAACTAAACCCTACGGTTACTATTCAAGATAAGGTTCCGGTGGTTGGTGAGGTAATGGCTTCAAGATGGGCTTTTGAAGCATTGGCAGTAAATCAGTTTAAGAATAACGCTTTTGAGAAACAGTTTTATAAAATTGATAAAGAACTAAAAGCAGCAGAATTCAAGAAGAATTTTTGGTTGCCAAAAATGAATGATAATGTAAGCAGTTACCAAAACGGCAAAAGAGATGGAATGCCTGAAGAAGAGCTTCAACAAATCATGAAATTAATTAAGAATGAAGTTGAAATTGAATTATCAAGAAATAAGGAAGTGAAATTTGATAAGACTGAATTTCTTACCCATGAAAAGCTTACTCCTGAAGTTTTGGCTGAGCTAAAAAGTTATTTATACGCTTTACAAAAACACTATATTAAAAAATATAACGCTGCATACGATAAAAAGGATAACTTGATTGTTGAGCTTAATAAGGATGAAACAAGCAAAAAGCAGTTCTTAGATAAAAAGAATAACTACACCAATGATAATTTAAGCGACTTAGTAACCGCTAAAACGGAATTAAACAAGATTCTTGAAATTGAAGATAGGCTTTATCAAAAAGCTGACCCAATTTATTTGGACGCAGATGGTGTCAGAGGTCATTTCTTCGCACCAACGAAAAAACTATTTGGCTCTAAAATGCCTACATTCTGGTTTAACCAACTTGTAATATGGGTAATGTCTTTAATACTTATTATTACACTCTACTTTAATGTATTGAAAAGATTTATAGGTGGAATTGAAAAATTATTTGAGAAGATAAAAAGGTAAATTAAATTACACTTAGAACATTTTTTTCTATCCGATTTAAAATATTGTTTGTATCAGCTTTTTCGAATTTTTTTCCTGTAATCTTCTCGAAAAGTTCAATGTATCGTTCGGTTACTTCGTTTACAAAACTATCAGGCATATCAGGCATTTTCTGCCCTTCTTTCCCTTGAAAGCCATTAGCCATTAACCATTCTCTTACAAACTCTTTAGATAATTGCTTTTGCTTCTCCCCTTTTTCTTGTCTTTCCTGATATCCTTCAGCATAAAAATATCTGGAAGAATCAGGTGTATGAATTTCATCCATTAAGGTTATTTCACCATCATAATAACCAAATTCATATTTTGTATCTACTAATATTAAACCTTGATTTTTAGCCATTTCGGTACCAATAGCAAAAAGTTTATGGGTGTATTCTTCCATTTTTATATAATCGGTTTCAGGAACTAAACCTTGCTTTAAAATTTCCTCTCTGGATATATCTTCATCATGCCCTTCATCTGCCTTTGTGCTGGGTGTTATTATAGGTTTAGGAAATTTATCGTTCTCCTTCATTCTTTCAGGTAATTCAACACCACACAAAATTCTTTTTCCTGAATTATATTCTCTCCATGCATGGCCTGCTAAATAGCCTCTTATTACCATTTCCACTTTAACTGGCTTACATATTTTTCCTACCATTACGTTTGGGTCAGGCACAATTTCTAACCAATTAGGAACTTCATTTTTAGTAGCTTCCAAGAAATAGG
>JAUHYR010000026.1 GCA_030426475.1 Bacteroidia bacterium | reverse complement strand
CCATTTCTCCAACTCTTCTAAGAGCATTATAATCTAAACTAAAAATGATATCAGCTTCTGAAATTAATTCTTTAGCAATGGAAGTAGTCTTATCAAATTGAATAATTTTATCACTATCCTTCATCCAGCTTAAAAAAGAGGGAAATTCATCAGGCACAATAACATTAACGTTGTTAAACTCTCTGGATTTAAGTATATGATATAAACCTAAGGAAGAACCTATGGCATCACCATCAGGAGATTGATGCGTAGTAATTACTATTTTTTTGGAAGGCAATAAAACCTCATCCTTTAAAGAAACATAGTCCATCTTAAAATAAAAAAGCCCTGCAAGCAGGGCATAAATATTAGTTATTATAAAATTCTAAAATCCTTGTTTTGGTGTTGACATGTGTTCTACCAATACTCCTAAACATCCCATATCACTTCCTTGTAAAGATTTACCTTTTCCACCATCTTTCACAGAGTTTCCTTTGCCTGCTGAAGAACCGTCAGGAACAGTTACTTCAATAATTAACCTTCTTGTATAATCATTGCTGAATTCAATTTCAGAGGTATAATCATCTTTAGAGTTGTCATATAATAAATCTCTCTTTTTAGAAGATTTATCTTCCTCATAAATTTTAAATTCTACTCTTTCTCCCAAGTTTTTGTCTGTGCAAAGAGAAATTCTATAGTCTTGTCCGCCATAAACAATAATGTTCAGCTCAGAGGTTTTTCCTATTGCAAATAATGCACTTTTTGATTGAGCATTATATTGAAATAATTCGTTTCCTGCCGGTTGACAAAACTTTTTATGAAATGTATTGCAGTACTGAGCATTAGCAAACAACACCCCTGCAAAAAATATAAATGATAAAACAATTTTTTTAATCATAACCCTAGTTTTTATGAAGCAACAGTAACGTAACTGCTTCTTATTGAATTAACAACTTTCTTTAGTTCTTCAAAATGTTCTTTAGTAAATGTTCTTTTTGTAACTGTATTTTTAGAACCCAATGTCATTTTTCCCCCGGCTGGTTTTTCTGCCTCAACTTCTGTCTCTTTAATATTATTGAATACAGCTGTTAGCTTTTCCAACTGACTTAAAGCAGTAGCAACACCACTATCAGCCTCATGCTGAGATAAATACTCTAATAAATTTTCATACGTCAACTTTTGGTCTGCCAATCTTTCAACGGCAGGATTAGCCTCATCAAAATTAGCAACAGATTGAGTCACAATATACATGCTTTCAATCCAGCCACCCATTGCCATTAAACCAAGTGTTTTACCTCTTTCACTTTCTTCAAGATATGAAATAATTGAGTAATATGATTGGTTAGTAATAGTAACTAATGAATCTGCATTATTTAAATTTCCTTGTATTCTATCTACCATTCCTTTATCGAATGCAGAAGAAATACCTATATCATCTCCCATTTTATTTACCACACCAAAATATTTTATTGAACTTTGATATTCTTCAAAAGATGCAGTATATGCTAAATCAGCAGCATAAATACCAAAATTAACAGATTGTACCGTTGGGTCAGTATAATTAGCAGCATTATTTGCAGGATTAAGAAGAGTGGCATTATACTTAAGCCCACTTTCCTTTATAAAAGCAAACATTTCATCAGGAGATGGGATTTGATAAAATGTTTCTACTTCAGGTTCTATAACCTCATTGGTTGCAGTAGTATCAACATCAACAGTTTCATCTGTGGTATGTTCTCCTCCACAAGAGAAAAGGAGAAAGCAGCTAGCTATAGCAATAGAAATTTGAGTTGTTTTTTTAATCATGTTTTCCAGTTAAGTTGAACAAAAATATAAATTTATAGTGTTTGGTAAAAAATTAATTGATTTTTGTTTCTTTTATCAATAACAATCCAAAGAATGTGAGCAAGCCATTTAGCGGTAAAATTTCAAAGCTCAATACATATCCGTCAAACAAATCTTCAGAGTAGAATTTAAGAGCAATACAGATAGCCGGAGCTAAAACACATACTATTGGCACATACATATCCTTTACTTTTAACTTAGTAAAAAGACCAAAGGCATATAAACCAAGTAAAGGTCCGTAAGTAAAACTTGCAACATCCAGTACAGTTTTAATTACATTTTGTTCACTAACAGCATTAAAAACCAATATTATTATTAAAAGCCCCAACGAAACTAAAAGGTGAACTTTTTTTCTCAAAGAAGTCTGGGTTTTAGCGTCTCTTTTATCAATTCCTAGAAAATCTACACAAACTGATGTTGTAAGGGCTGTAAGCGCGCTATCTGCGCTAGAATAAGCAGCAGCGACCAAACCGACAATAAACAAAATACCGCAAACAATACCCAGATGGCCTTTTGTGGCTAAAATTGGATAAAGGCTATCTCCGTCAGGTATTTCTATTTGTAGCGACTTTGAATACATATAAAGTAAGGCTCCCAAGAATAGAAAAAAGAAATTTACAAAAATCAGTACGACACTAAACGAATACATGTTTTTTTTAGCGTCACCAATATTCTTACAACTTAGGTTCTTTTGCATCATATCCTGGTCCAATCCCGTCATAGCTATAGCTATAAACATTCCTCCAATAAATTGTTTAATAAAATGTTTTCCGGAGTTAAAATCATCAAAAAAGAAAATTTGTGAGTACTCGCTTTTATCAACTAAACTGAACAGTTCAGAAAAACTTAAGTTTAAATCATTTGAAATAACAACTATTGTAGTGCCAACAGCTGCTAGCATAAAGAATGTTTGAAGCGTATCCGTCCAAACAATAGTTTTAATACCACCTTTAAAAGTATATAACCAAATTAATAAAATAGTAATGGAAACAGTCGCAAAAAAAGGAACTCCTAACTCATCAAAAACAGCAATTTGTAAAACTTTTGCCACCAAGAAAAGTCTGAATGCCGAACCTAACGAACGACTCAGTAAGAAAAACAAAGCTCCTGTTTTATAGGAATATAATCCTAACCTATCATTTAAGTAGGTATATATTGATGTAAGTTTAAGCCTATAGTACATAGGCATAAGAACATTCGCAATAACAAAATAACCAACCAGATAGCCTAAAACCACTTGCATGTAAGCAAACTGACTATCAGCCACCCATCCCGGAACAGAAATAAAAGTAACTCCGGACAATGATGCACCAATCATTCCAAATGCCACCACATACCATGGCGACTTATTACCACCCACAAAAAAGCTGGCATTATCATCCGCTCCTTTTGAGGTTAAATAAGAAATTAAAATAAGCAGAAAAAAATAGGCTAATAAAACTCCTATTATTATAGATGGGTTCAAAACATTTAGAATTTAGGTTTTAAAAATAAAATTAATTTTGATGTGATTTTAGATTATGATAGAACACTTATCCTCCAAACAACTTAAAAAACTAACAGAACAATTTCATTCATTGCCGGGTGTTGGAAAAAAAACAGCCTTAAGATATGCTTTACACCTCATTAAAAAAGATAAATCAGAAATTGAAGATTTTGCTGAAAGTGTAAAAGAAATAGGTGAAATTAAGTATTGTAAAAGTTGTTATAATTTTTCAGATAGTGATGTTTGCGAAATATGCTCTAATCCCAATAGAAATCAAAAAATTATTTGTGTAGTAGAAGACATAAGAGATGTAATTGCTATAGAAAACACTTCACAATACAAAGGAACATATCACGTTTTATCAAGCTTAATATCTCCCATTGACGGAATTGGACCGGAAGACTTAAAAATTAATGAATTGATAGAACGTATTAAAAACAACAACATTGAAGAAATAATTTTAGCCTTAAACACAACCATTGAAGGAGATACTACTTCATTTTACATTTACAAAAAATTAAAAGATTTTAACCTTAACTTTTCAACTATTGCAAGAGGCATTGGAATTGGCGATGAAATAGAATATGCTGATGAGTTAACGCTAGGAAAATCAATTTTAAACAGAGTACCTTATCAACTATCAAGCAAATAAAATGAAGCTTAGTATAATTATAGTCAACTATAATGTTCGGCATTTTTTAGAGCACTGCCTTCTATCAGTAATTAAGGCTACAAAAAATGTGTCATGCGAAGTTTTTGTGGTTGATAATAAATCTGCAGACAATTCTGCGGAAATGGTAGCAGAAAAGTTTCCTTCAGTAAAGTTAATTGCAAATCAAGAAAACCTAGGGTTTTCGAAAGCAAATAATCAGGCTATTCAAAAAGCACAGGGAGAATATATTTTACTCTTAAACCCTGACACCATTGTTGAAGAAGATACTTTCATAAAGTGCATTAATTTTATGGATGAACATACTGACGTTGGCGGGCTTGGAGTTAAGATGATAGACGGGCAAGGTAGGTTTCTTCCTGAGTCTAAAAGAGGTTTACCAACACCGCTTGTTGCATTTTATAAAATATTTGGTTTATCATCACTTTTCCCTAAATCCAAAACATTTTCTAGGTACCACATGGGTTTCTTAGATGAAGACAAAAACCATGAAATTGAAATTTTATCAGGAGCATATATGTTTCTTAGAAAATCTGTTCTAGACAAAACAGGACTTCTTGACGAAACATTTTTTATGTATGGAGAAGATATTGACTTATCTTATAGAATAATAAAAGCTGGGTATAAAAACTATTATTTCAGTGACACTAAAATAATACATTATAAAGGAGAAAGTACTAAAAAAAGCAGTATTAATTATGTATTTGTTTTTTATAACGCCATGCTCATTTTTGCAAAAAAACATTTCTCAAAAACAAATATGGCTCTTTACTCTGGTTTAATTTATTTTGCCATTTACCTAAGAGCATTTATAGCCATTTTAAATCGTTTTTTCCTTCGCATATCACTACCATTATTGGACCTAACACTTATTGGTCTCGGAACATTTAGTATATGCAAGTATTATGAGAAAATTAAATTTTCGAATGATGTAGGATTTCCAAATGAAGTATACACCATATTCATCCCAATTTTTACGGCTCTTTGGTTACTTATTTACTGGATTTATGGAAATTATAGTAAATCCAATAGATTAATTAATATAATTAAAGCCTCTGCAACCTCTGCCATTTTAACACTTTTGCTCTATGCCTTGCTACCTGAAAATTTAAGATTTTCTAGACTAATGATAATTTCCTTTATCGCATTCTCATTTTTTATTACCCCAATAAGTAGACTACTACTTCATATATCAGGAATTTATAAACTTAAGTTTAGAGAAAGGAAAAGAATTGCAATTATTGGAAATAATGAAGAAGTAGAACAAATTTCATCCTATTTTAAAATCTCAAAAGTAGATGTTGAAGTTTGTAGAGCAATATTTCCAAAAAATGAAATCTCAGAAAATGTTTTACATAAATATTCCGGAAAACTATATCAGCTAATCGACTTAATACAAATTTATCAAATAGAAGAGCTTATATTTTGTACTCATGAGTTAGATTTTAAAAAAATTATTGAGCTTATGAGTGATATTAAGTTTGAAGGAATTAAATATAAAATTGCCCCCTACTCTACCAAGTTTATCATAGGAAGTAATTCCGTTGAAAAACACTCCATTTCTTAAGGATTTGAAAGACCGCACTTTCAGCAAAAAAACATTGCAATAAAGATATTTTAATTTATTTTTGCAACTGTTCAAAAATCAATAAAATAAATGGCTGAGATAGAATTAATGATGCCCAAAATGGGTGAGAGTGTTGCTGAGGCAACCATTATTAAATGGTTAAAAGAAGAAGGAGAGCAAATTGATGCAGAAGAGTCTGTACTAGAAATCGCAACTGATAAAGTAGACTCAGAAATTCCTTCTACCACTGAAGGAGTTTTAAAGAAAAAATTATTTAATGAAGGTGATGTTGTTCAAGTTGGGCAGGCAATTGCAATCATTGAAACAGAAGCAGCAGCGGAAAATACTGAAAAACCAACCACAACTTCTCCGGCTAAAGCCGAAGTAAGTTCCAAAAAAACTGAAACTCAACCAACTGCTGTTGTTGATATTCAGAAAGGAGCTACAAACATTGAGAGAGTTTCATCATCCGGAAAATTCTACTCACCATTAGTGAGAAGTATTGCTAAAGCTGAAGGAATTTCTATTCAGGAATTGGAAAGTATCGAAGGAACAGGAAAAGACGGAAGAGTAACAAAATCAGATATTCTTGCTTATATTCCTAACAAAGGTAAAACTGTTACCGCCAGCCAAAATGGAACCTCCAGTGCTAGTTCGGTAACTACATCTTCAACTCCTCAAACGCAAAAAGCTACAGCTTCCTCTCACCAAGCGCCTAAAGTAACACTAATGGATGGTGATGAAATTATTGAAATGGACAGAATGAGAAAGCTTATTGCTGACCACATGGTAATGTCCAAGCATGTTTCTCCTCACGTCACATCTTATGTAGAAGCTGATGTTACTAATTTAGTAATGTGGCGAAACAAAATGAAAAAAGTGTTTGCAGAAAGAGAAAACGAAAAGTTAACCTTTACACCTCTAATTTTTGAATGCGTTATAAAAGCAATTAAAGATTTCCCGATGGTTAACGTATCTGTTGACGGAGACAAAATAATTAAAAGAAAACACATTAATCTAGGAATGGCTGCAGCTCTTCCAAGTGGAAACTTAATTGTGCCTGTATTAAAAGATGCAGACCAAAAAAACCTAATTGGATTAACAAAATCCGTAAATGATTTGGCCAACAGAGCACGAGCAAATAAACTACAACCCGATGAAATTCAAGGAGGAACTTATACCGTAACCAATGTTGGAACATTTGGTAACGTTATGGGAACACCTATTATTAACCAACCACAAGTTGCTATTTTGGCAGTTGGAGCAATCAGAAAAAAACCGGCTGTTATTGAAACCCCTTACGGAGATACAATAGGAATCAGACATATGATGTTTCTGTCTCATGCATACGACCATAGAGTTGTTGACGGAGCATTAGGTGGTTCTTTTGTTAAAAAGGTTGCTGAATATCTTGAAAATTGGGACATTAATCGTGAAATCTAGCGATTTTATCGAAAAAAGATATATTTGTAGAAATTGTAACAAAAACCTCATGAAAAAAGTCTTTTCGTTATTCTGTGCTATTATAATTGTGGCTACCTCATTTGCCCAAGATTCATTTCGTAAAAGCTTTACGGAAGCAAATCAGTTAATGGAAGAGAATTTTCATTCTCAGGCTTTACCAATATGGCTTAGTTTAACAAAAGACAATCCGGAAAATTATAACATTAATTACAAGATAGGTATTTGTTACTTATACTCTCCAAATCAAAAAAAACTATCCAAAGACTATTTAGTAAAAGCAGTTCAGGGAGTAACAAAAAATTACGACCCATTTTCTTATAATGAGAAAAAATCTCCAATGGACGCTCATTATTATTTAGGCTGGGCCTATCACTTAACTAATAATATTGATGAAGCAATAGCTGAGTATAATAAGTTTTTAGAAGCTATTACAGACAAACATTATTTATATGATGAAGCTCAAATGAGATTAATTCAATGTAATAATGCCAAGGAAGCTATTAAAAATCCTGTACAAATTACTGCCACTAACTTAGGTAGCAAAATAAATACTGAATACCCTGACTACTCTCCTGTTATATCAGTAGATGAAAGACTTTTGTTTTTTACATCCAGAAGGTTAAGAAATGATAGCTCGAATCTTTATACCAAAGATGACGGAGATGGTGGGTTCTTTGAAGATATTTATGTTTCGTATAAAGAAGACAATAATGAATGGGGAGAACCGGAACTGGTTCCAAACCTTAATACATCAGGACACGAAGCAACAATCAATTTATCTAAAGACGGACAAACTCTATTTATTTATAAAGATGATGATGGAGATGGAAACCTATACATGAGTACATTAGATGGAGACATTTGGTCTACACCGGTTAAGCTTGGTTCTAACATAAACGAAACTTCGTATGAAACCCATGCTGACATTTCATTAGATGGAAACATCATTTATTTTACAAGTGATAGAAAAGGCGGAAAAGGCGGAATGGATATTTACTTCTGTAAAAAACTACCTAACGGACAATGGGCATTAGCACAAAATATGGGAGATGCAATCAATACCAAATTTGATGAAGACGGAATATTTATGCATCCTGATGGAAAAACCATGTATTTTAGCTCAAATGGACCTAACAGTATAGGTGGTTTTGACATATTTTACACAGAGTGGGATGATAACTTAAAGACTTGGGGAGTACCAATTAATTTAGGCTATCCAATTAACACTACAGATGACGATGTATTTTTTATCACTACACCCGATGGGCAAAGAGCATACTACACCGCTTTCAGAGAAGATGGTTTTGGAGAAAAAGATATATACATGCTTGACTTATCAGGTCAAAAAGAAAAAGATTTAACATTATTAGTCGGACGAATAGAAGTAGTTGGTTATGATGAGTTACCTGAAAATGCAAGAATAGTTGTTACTGACAACAATACCGGTGAAACTGTTGGTATATATAAACCTAGAAAGAAAGATGGTCGATTCTCTATTATTATTCCTCCGGGCAGTGATTATCACTTCTTATATGAGTCTGACCCATTCAGTTATGAAGAAGATATTTATGTGCCTGAAGGTTCAGGATATCAAGAAATTGACAGAGGAATTAATTTAAAACCAATCATTTTTGGAACTAGACCGAAAGGAGAAACCAATAATGCCCCTATTGCAAATGCTGACCAATATATAACAATGAAAAATGCTCCTGTAGGTGGTAACGTTGCTAAAAACGACAAAGACCCTGATGGAGATGCCATGAATGTAAATACAAAGTTAGTAACAAAAGCAGCTAACGGAAGTGTTACAATGGGAAAAGATGGAGACTTTAGCTACACTCCTAAAACTGACTTTGTGGGTACAGATGAGTTTGTGTATGAAATATGTGACATTTATGAGCCTTCTAAATGCTCAAATGCAAAGGTTACGGTAATAGTTAATGACGAACAGACAGCAAATAACACAAACAATAATAACAATACTAATACTAATAATAACACAAATACTAATGTTAGTGTTAGTCAAGCCTATTATGAGAAATTCTATGAATATAATGCCAAAGGCATTAGAACTTCTGAAGAATCATTTAAAAAGTTTTTATCTGACTGTGAAGCTATAGTAAAAGCAAAAGGAAAAATTACTATTACGATAGAATCTAGTGCGTCAAAAGTTCCTACAAGTAGTTACGCTAATAATAAAGATTTAGCAACAAAAAGAGCAAACGATGCCAAAGACCTTTTTGTTAAATCTCTTAAATCAAAAGGCTTAAAAGATGAACAGATACAAATTGGAAAATTAAATAGTATGGTTCAAGGTCCTGATTATAAAAACGACTTTAAAGAAAATAGGCTTCTTTATGAAAAATTCCAATACGTTAAGATTTGGGCCAAATAGTATCAAAAAAAACAACTAATTTATTAAAGGATAGCTTCAGAGCTATCCTTTTCCTGTTATTTTTATGCTGTTTTATTAATGGGAAATCTCAAAATGAAAAGAAAATTTATCGTAAAGCGAAAAAACAATTAATCGCTGAACAATACGATAAGTCTAAAGAAAATTATAAGGAATTAATTGAACTAAACCCTGATAAAGCTATTTATTACTTTGAGGCTGGTTTAGCTTATTATTTCTCTCAGAAAAACAGAGAAGAAGGTATAGTCTTATTTAAAAAATCGCTTAGCAAATTTGAAAAAGACACTATTCCCGAAACATTTTATTATTTAGGAAAACTTTATCATTACAACCATCAATTTGATGAAAGTATTCTCACTTTAAAAAAGTTTGAAAACTACCTAGCATCAACGCCTGGTGGCGATCAATTAAAAAATGAAATAAATAGAATAATAGACAACAATAACTACGCAATTCAGCAAAAAGAAAAAAACAATATTAAAATTGAAAACATAACTTCACTTAATACAGAATATGCTGATTATGCTCCGGTTAAAAAACCTGAATCTGACATACTACTATTTACATCAAGAAGAAAAGGAAGTACCGGTGGAAAAATTTCTTATGACTCAAAATATTATGAAGACATCTACATAGCTACAAAACAAAATAACACATGGGCATTAATTGATAAGGCTAATGCAGAAAAATATATCTATGAATCTATAAATACAAAATTTCATGATGCTGCAGTAATGTATTCTACTGACGGAAATACCTTGTATTTATATAAAGACGCTCAAATGTGGGAGTCTAAATATGAAAACGATAAATGGACAACTCCTGTTAAACTTCCTCTTCAAATTAATGAAAAGAAAACTCACGTACCCAGTGTTGCCATTTCCCCTGATGGCAACACCATTTATTTTAGCAGCAACAAAAAAAATGGCTATGGCGGTAAAGACATTTATTACTGTAAAAAAATCAGTGAAGGAGAATGGAGCGAACCCATAAATTTGGGAGAAAAAATAAATACTTCAGAAGATGAAGATGCCCCCTTTATTTCAAAAGCCGGAAAAATGCTTTATTTTTCTTCAAGAGGTCACAATTCCTTTGGAAATTATGATGTGTTTAAAGTTGAGATTGGTGAAAACTACTCCTTTTCAGAACCGATAAACTTAGGCTTACCCATAAATTCAGCCGCAGATGATATTTTCTTTATTACTACAAAGGATGAAAATACAGGCTTTTTAGCTTCAAACAGAACCAAGGGGCTTGGAGATATGGACATCTATCAATTTGGAGAATCTGATGAAACGAAACTATTAGCCTTAAAAGGCCTAATCTATGATAGCGAAACCGGTAAACCAATTGGAACTTCATTAAAGTTATCAAGTAATAATCAATCCGAAACATTAGTTACTTCGCCATCAAACGGCAGATACCATGTTGATGAAATAAAAAGCGGACAAAACTACTTTATTGAAATAAATGCCGAAGGCTATGAATCTCATCAACTTGAATTTAACATCCCTAAAGAAGTTAACCAAACAGAGATATTTCAATTAATCACTTTAAAGCCTATTAAATCATCAACAGGAAAACTATACAGAGAAATTGCTACCATCCATTCACTTATTAAAACTCCGAAGCAAAGCCAAATTGATTCAAACCTTATCATTCCAAATCTATCAAAAGAAGAACAGGAAAACATCTCTTTTATTTACAATGAAATTGATAATGAAGGTATTTTAACTCATAAGCATATTGCAAATATTGACACTCTTCAATTAGCCGGAGAGAATGTTTCAATGGACTATCCAAACATCGAAAACATTTATTTTCATTTCGATAAAAGTTTTTTAACAGACTCTGCTATATCTGAACTTGACTTAGTAATTAAATATCTAAAAAAATATCCTGATTTAAAAGTAGAATTGATAGGTCATGCAGATGGATTAGGAGACGAGCCTTATAATAATAAACTATCGAAAAGCAGGGCAATATCTGCTCAAAAATACTTACTTAAAAACGGTATTATTAGCCAAAGAATTTCAACTAAATGGGACGGTGCCGACCAACCCATCGCTCCAAATACTTTACCTTCCGGAGAGGATAATCCTGAAGGAAGAAGTAAAAACAGAAGGGTTCAAATTAATATCATAAATAAAAGTATGCTATAAGTTTTTAGCACAAAAAAATTAAGTTATATTCGCAAATGGTATAATTTTTGGCGATAGGCAATTCATGAGATTTTTTAAACATACCATTTTATTCATATTCACAATACTTTTTGTTCAGGTTACATCTGCCCAAGACCCTGCAGATGCTGACGAGCATTTTAAAAACACCAACTACCCTTTTGCTTTAGATTTATATTCAAAACTGGTTAAAAGCCAACCCGATGTTTTTTTATTTCAATATAGAGCAGGTTTTAGTATTATGCATATTGAAATGGACAGAAAAAAAGCTATTCCTTATTTAGAAAAAGCTGTTGACCTTGAACCGGACAATTCTGATGCACATTATTGGCTAGGCAGAGCTTATCATCATGCTTTAATGTTAGATAAAGCAGAAGAAGCACTTAATAAATATAAGTCCATCTCAAAAAGAAACTTTGATGATGAAATTGAACTTTCCATCTCATGGGTAAAAAATGCAAGAGAATTGACAAAAAATCCATTAGAAGTTGAATTTGAAAACTTAGGCCCAAATATTAACAGCAATTACCCAGAATATAATCCATTTATAGACTCAGCAGAATCAATGATTGTATTCACGTCCAGAAGAAAAGATAACAAAGGAAGCGCCATAGAGTTTGACGGATATTATTCTTCTGACATTTGGATTTCCTCCGTTCAATCAGGACAGTTTGGCGTTCCTGAAAATGCCGGTAGTATGGTAAACACTACGCTAGATGAACAATGTGTAGGATTAACCTCTGACGGACAACAAATGTTTGTCTATATCGACCATATTTCAGAATACGGAGACATCTATTACTGCGATTGGAAAAAAGGGAAATTCTATAAAAGAATAAAGTTTGAAGAAAGTGTAAATTCAAAAGATTTTGAAAGCTCCGCAACACTTTCGCCCGATGGCAATACACTTTTCTTTGCCAGAAAGGATAAAAAAGGAAGCAAAGACATTTACATGACAAGAAAATTACCTAATGGTAAATGGGGATTATCACAAAAACTTCCTGAAACTATTAATACTGAATTTGAAGAAGATTTTCCGGTACTTTCTGTTGATGGTCAAACGCTTTACTTTTCATCACAAGGACACAATAGCATTGGAGGTTATGACCTCTTTAAATCTACCTGGAATCCTGAATATAATGAATGGAGCCAGGCAGAGAACTTAGGATATCCGTTAAATTCAACAGGTGATAATATGAGCATAAGTTTTACCGCAAATGAAGATTACGCTTACGTTGCTCGTTGGAGAGAAGACTCTTATGGTTATCAAGATATTTATAGAGTTAGGTATGTAGAAAAAGACACCAGAAAAGCCGTTGTAAAATCAAGTCTAAAAAATGCCACAGGCTCCGGTGCTGGCATAGGCTTTATTTCTGTAATAGATTTAAACACACAAGAAGAAGTCGGCAGTTACCAGTCAAATGACAAAGGAGATTTTATAATGATTTTATCTCCCGGAAAATATCAGATTTTGATAGATGTTGACGGATACAAACCTTATGCAGGAGAATTAACCATTCTCGGAAAAAGTGATTTTCAAGACTTTATCATGAAAGATTTTAACCTTAGCCCTAACTAATGAATTTAAAACTAAACAAGCCCCTAGCCTTTTTTGACCTAGAAACAACAGGAGTTAACACCGCAAAAGACAGAATAGTAGAAATTTCCATCTTAAAAATTTTACCGGACGGCACCAAAGAAACTTACACCAAAAGAGTAAACCCTGAAATGCCTATACCTAATGAATCATCTGAGATTCATGGTATTTATGATAAAGATATTGTAGATGCTCCTACCTTTAAACAAATAGCTCCCGAACTTTTAGTTTTCTTAAAAAATTGTGATTTAGCGGGCTATAACTCCAATAAATTTGACATTCCTGTTTTAGTAGAAGAATTTTTAAGAGTAGAAGTAGACTTTGATTTTGAAAACAGAAAATTTATAGATGTACAAAACATTTTTCACAAGATGGAGCAGCGCACACTGGTTGCCGCTTACAAGTTTTACTGCGATAAATCATTAGAAAATGCGCATAGTGCTGAAGCTGACATTAAAGCCACCTATGAAGTATTAGAAGCCCAGCTGGAAAAATATAATGACCTTGAACCCAGTGTAGATTATTTAGAAAAATTTTCTAAAATGCATGATTCTGCTGATTTAATGGGACGTATCGTATTTAATAAAGACGGAAAAGAAGTATTTAACTTTGGTAAACACAAAGGAAAAACCGTAGCCGAAGTATTAAAAAATGACCCTTCTTACTACAGTTGGATGATGAACGGAGATTTCCCGCTTTACACCAAAAAAGTACTTACCGCCATTCGATTGAGAGAATTTGGAAAGTAGTTTATGACAAAGCTTTCTTTAAAACCAATTGTTTTTCTGTTACTGCTTTTAATAAATCTATTTTTCATAATTATCCATTTTTATGAATGGTTTAACGTTTCTATTATGGAAAACATTAGTGAATACCCCTTCGGAAAAGAGAGTTTACCTTACTACTATTCTACCAAATCCTTGTATTCAATAAATAATTTCATTTGGTTTTTAGCGTTCTTGGCAAACACAATATCTCTATTAATTTTCGCAAAAAAATCGAAAAGTCACATCCCTATAATGATTAGCACTATCCTACTAGTTATAATCCAATATATTCAAACTATTTATTAATAACTTCGTTAATAACTCCCCTACTCTCACTTATAATTTAGCTCCTTAATACCTCACCTTTGTAAAAGATTTTAAGCTTTTTTAATGAAATGCTTATAACCTAGATAGTTTAAGTCATGCTAGTTTAGGTTGATTATAAGCATTCCATTTGACAGTTAAAAAGCAATAAAAAAAACAAATGAAAATTATTTGCATTGGTAGAAATTATGCCGACCATGCTAAGGAATTAAACAATAATGTTCCTACAGAACCTGTGTTTTTCTTAAAGCCAGATACAGCTATATTAAACACTGGCCATCCGTTTGTTTATCCGTCTTTCACTAAAGATTTACATCATGAATTAGAATTGGTAATCAAAATCAATAAAGTAGGGAAACACATAGCGGAAGAATTTGCGCACAAGTATTATTCAGAAATATCGGTAGGCATTGACTTTACGGCAAGAGATATTCAGCAAGAACAAAAGAAAAAAGGCTTGCCCTGGGAAAAAGCCAAAGCTTTTGACAACTCTGCTCCGGTAGGTAAATTTATTCCTGTTAATTCACTCAAAAACAAAGAAAATATTCAGTTTCATTTAACCGTAAACAACAACACTGTTCAGCAAGGCGAATCTAAAGACATGATTTTTAATTTTTCTAAAATCATCAGCCATGTTTCGCAATTTGTAACCTTACGTATGGGTGACTTAATTTTTACCGGAACACCTGCGGGAGTGAGCGCTGTAAGTATTGGAGATACACTAGAATGCTTTATAGAAAACCAAAGCCTATTAAAATTTAATATAAAATAACTAACCACTATGTTTCTATTAAAAAAAACAATTTCAATTATTCTTCTGAGTTTATTTAGCATTAGCTTATCAGCAAACGAAGAATTTAAAGCCACTTTTGAAAAGGCGAAATCACACTTACTAAAGTATGAGTTAGATAAAGCTATTCCACACTTGGCAGCTTTAAATAAAATGGAGCCGGAAAACGCTAACGTAAAATATTTAATGGGTGTTTGCTATGCCGAAAAAAAATTGGCAGGAAATACTGCCATCAATCTATTAAGCAGCGTTACCGATAAAATAAATAAAGATTACGACCCGAAATCATGGGAAGAAAAAGACGTTCCCACTTATGTTTATTACTATTTATGCATGGCTTATGTCGCAAATGACATGTGTGAAGAAGCCCAGACAGCTAAAGAAAACTTTTTAAAAGTTCACTTCAATGGTTTTGATTTTTATACCGAAGATGTAAAAAGATTAACTGCCAGATGCATTACCAACAATAAAGTAGAACCAATAAAAGCCTCTGAAATTGTTGTTGAAGAAGAAGTAAAAAAAGAAGAAATTGTAGAAACTGAAGAGGCAAATGAAATCATCACTAAAAAAAGTGAATTGAGTACCAATACGCCTGTTTATGGTGTACAGATTGGTGCATTCTCAAAATTCTTTCCGTTGAATACGTTTAACGAAATTAAAAGCGTAATTCCTTATCAGGATAAAAACGGAATGATAAGATATGTAGTGGGTTCATTCACTTTTAAAAGTCAAGCGGACAGAGTGCTGGACATTGTGCAAAGAAGTGGATTTAGTGATGCTTTTATTGTAAACATCAATCAAACTAAACTTTATGGAGAAGAAGTAGTGATTGTAAATAACGAATCCGTCCATAAAAACATTCATGGAAAAGTGGATTACAGAGTACAAATTGGAAGTTTTACATCGCTTAACGATGATGCGCTAAGAGAAATCTATTTTAACTTAAAAGACATCAGAGAAATACAAGAAAATAAAAAGACTATCATCACATCAGGCTCTTTTCCAAGTTATGAAGAAGCCATTATTCACAGGGATTCTGTAAGAACAAAAGGCTTTGAAGATGCTTTTGTGGTAGCGTGCAATTACACCAGAAAAATTAGTTTAAAAGACGCTGAAATTTATCTTATTAATCAGAAAATAGATAATAAAAATTAGTCTTGGCATCTGCTTTTTCACATGCCCTTGTTGCGTTTGCTATTGGAAAAACATACTCCAAAACATTTACTTCCGCTAAGTTTATTTTGTTGGGAATTATATGCTCCATTCTACCAGATGCTGATGTTTTAGCCTTTAAGTTTGGAATTCCTTACGAACATTTATTTGGCCACAGAGGTTTTACTCATTCCATATTTTTTGCTGTTTTATTAGCTGTAATTATTAATGTGTGTTTTTATAGTAAAGTAAGGTTTTCATCAAAAAAGTGGTGGTTATTGTTTCTGTACTTCTTTTTAGCCACTATATCTCACGCTATACTAGATGCCATGACTTCCGGTGGAAAAGGAGTTGCCTTTTTTGCTCCTTTTGAAAATTCCAGATACTTTTTTCCCTGGCGACCAATACAAGTTTCTCCAATTGGAGTTAGTAACTTTTTGAGCAAATGGGGTTTAAGGGTTATAAAAAGTGAAATAATTTGGGTAGGAATTCCTTGTATGATTTACATTTTTTTGCTTAAGTTTGCTAAAACGAAAAAACTATGAGAAAGATATTATTCATTTTAAGCATCATTATTTCTTCTGTTGCAGTTGCACAAACATCAAATGATGTAAAAGCATACATTACAGACGATACAAAAAACAATGCTACGGTAATACTAAGCGTAAATGACTTAGTAAACGCAGGTAAGTTATCTGTAACAGATAAAACATATATGCTACAAAGCTTTGTTTACTCCGATGGTAAAACAAAAATTGAAGTAGAGTTAGCTAAGTTTAATGACGAAGTAATCAAAAGTATAAAGTCTAAAAAAGCCGGAGATAAAATTACTTTTGAAAATGTATTGTTAATTGACCCTGTTGGAAACGCTATACCGGGAAACAACATTGAAGTAACTATAAAATAATTCTATTCTTTTTTAGAAGAATTCTCTTGAAAGAGCCTAACTAAAATAGGCTCTTTTTTATTATACATCTTTATTTCCTGAATATTGGCAGGTAATCCAATTTCATTTGCCTGAAGCATATTTTTCACATCTTTCATTACCTCACTTTTAATGGCATTTGCAGATACCTTATAGTCCTTTGTTAACACCCAAAACAATACTTTTAAATTAACCGAATTAGTACCAAAACTATCTACCAATACTTGTGATTTTTCATTTTTAAGAACTTTCGGATTTTGGTTAATAGCCATTAATGCTACCTTTTTTGCAAGCTCAATATCATCGTTATAATCAATACCAATAATAAACTCATGCCGTAAAAAGCCATCTTGTGTATGATTATATAGTTCGCGCTATTAATGTCCTTTGAATTGGGTATATATACATCCTTTCCGTCTAATGTTTTAATATGAAGCGAACGAAACAAAAGATTAACCACTTTACCCATATTACCATTAATAGTAACAATATCACCAATGTTAAATGGCCTATCAAATACTAAAATAACACCAGCTATAAAATTCTCACCAATTTCTTTAAATGCAAAACCTAATATAATAACTCCAACGCCTGCTCCGGCAAGCAATCCTCCGGCAATACCACTAAAACCTAAGGTATGAAGCCCTAAAATTATTCCCGACAATATTATCAGCACCTTTACTAGCTTAATAATATAGTTTATAACCAGTTTGTTTTCTACACTTTGTCCAGATAGCCTTTCTTTCCAAATCTTAGCCACAAACACAGCTATTAAAGTAAATCCACAAATAATTAAAATAGCTATAGCAATCTTGGGAATGCTCATTAAAAACAACTCCCAATAATCAATTAACCTATCTCTAACTGTATTTATAAATTCCATTTTAAAAAGCTAGCTATATCTACTGATACTGATGTTGTTCTATTTTATTTAAAAAATCGGTTGTACGTTTAGAGGCATCTGCTCCATAAGCATCAATAACAATTCCCTTACCTCCGGAATCTGTTTTTAAAGCATATACAATAGAAGTATCTCCGGGATCGGTCATTCCTTCAAACCGGTGAAACTCTTCCAACTGAACTTGTGCTACAAAAAACACATTTCCATCTTCATCCTTAAGATGACCTTCTTTATCCACTTCAAAGTTATGAGTAAATCCTCTTTCTTTTAACTTTTCTGTTGCTTCAGTAAGTGTCGCATATCTATTATTCTTAGTTTCCATATTTTTTGTTTTAAATTATTATTAAAAAGGATTTTTCCATTCATTAGAAAAAAGGAAATCATTTAATGGTTTTCTCGGTGAGTAAGGACTTTCCTTTTCTGTCAATTCAGGAGTTAAATCAGTACCATCACCTAATTCCCCAATTACAAACATGCTTATTGGCTCATAATCAGATGGTATTGAAAATTTTTCTGTTATCTTTTTCGGTGAAAATCCAGCCATTTGATGGATATATAAATCCATTGTTGTTGCCATTAATGTAGCTCCATACATAAATGCACCCACATCATGCATATAATGCCGGTTTGGTTTTTTTTCTGATTTATCTCTTGAAAAATATTTCTTACCAAAAGACACCGCTAAATAGTGCGCATTCCCTGCCCATGATTGATTAAATTCAACCATACAACCAAATAACTTTTGATAGTTTTCATCATCTTTAGATAATAGTAAAAAATACCAAGGTTGCTCATTGTAGCTTGACGGGACTTTTCTTCCCGCATCAAATATTTGAAGAATCTTATCGTGAGAAATCTCTTCATCCTTAAAAGTTCTGGGACTCCATCTCTTTTCCTGCAACTCTTCAAACTGCTTTTTAGTTAATAGTTTTGTTTCTTCTTTTGTTTCAACTAATTCCATTTTTAGTAAGTTTTTACTTAAAAAAACAGAAAACATCATACCATTAAAATAAATTACTGATTAATAGCTATTTATGAATAATAAATATAAAGAAATTGGTTAGTCTGTTCTACACATTATGTGTAGATAGTACACGCTGAAAAAGAGTTTGTTAGAAATCATCGTATAACAGATATTTTTTCCTTATCTGCTTAAACGAATTCAACCCTTCTTGCCAAGAATCACGAATTTCAGCTTCAGTTTTACCGCTTATGATTTGCTGTCTAAGTTTATCACTTCCGGCCAACAAATTAAATGATGAAGTAAAAAAGTTGCCTTTATCAGGAAACTCGTTGTATATGTTAATTAACCAAAATAAATAAATCTTTCCATAATCGGGCATAATCACTTCTCCAAAATTACTCAAGTCAAAGCCATAACAGGTTTTACCGTTTAACTTTGGTTCTTTTGCTCCTTCATTGGGCTTTGGAGTAAATAAATACTTTTCGGATTTTAAGCTTGGGTGACCAATTACCTGAAATGGTTTATCAGTTCCTCTACCCACACTAATAGCAGTTCCTTCAAAAAGACATACCGATGGATACAAATAAACACTGGACATGTTTGGCAAATTAGGAGAAGGCTTTATTGGCAAATTATATTTAGTAGAGTGATTGTATTTATTACATGATATTACAGAAAGCTTACATTTTACTCCGTTTGACAACCAGCCTTCTCCGTTTACCATTTGAGCGTATTCTCCAACTGTCATGCCATGAGCAATGGGCACTTCATGTAATCCAATAAATGATGAATATTCTTTTTCTAAAATTGGCCCATCAACAAAATGTCCATTGGGATTCGGTCTGTCTAAAACAATAAATTCCTTATTGTCTTCCGCTGCAGCCTCCATACAATAAGTCATTGTTGAAATATAGGTGTAAAACCTAACACCCACATCTTGTATATCAAAAATAAGTAAGTCAACATCTTTAATTTGCTCCGCTGTTGGTTTTTTGTTTTTTCCATACAAAGAAATAATGGGTAACCCGGTAGCTTCATCTTTTTGATTACTAACCTTTTCTCCCGCATTTGCAGTACCTCTAAAACCATGCTCCGGACTATATACTTTTACCACATTCACACCTAATTTTAAAAGACTATCCACTAAATGGGTGTTCTTAATAAAAGCAGTGTGATTAGCAATAACACCAACCCTTTTATCTTTTAATAGTGGTAGATATTTTTCAGTTTGCTCCGCTCCCACTACAACCTGTGAAGAAACTATTTTAGTAGTAAAAGAAAAAAAGAAAAGTAGATAAATGGGTTTAGTGAATATGTTTAGCATTCGTTTTATTTACATTTGTGGTACACAAAAATAAAACCAATTTGCAGTTAGCCCTTTTTATAAGCAAAAAACTTATCACCAGTAAAGAAAATATTGATTCTTATACCAGACCTATTATCAATATTTCGGTTACTGCTATTGCTTTAGGGCTTGCAATAATGATTGCTGCTGTTTGTATAGTAAACGGTTTTCAATCAGAAATTCAAAACAAAATTGTGGGCTTTGGCTCACACATTCAAATCACTTCTTTTGATTCACAAAACAGTATTGAACCAAAACCAATTGACAAAAATCAAGATTTTTATTCAACAATAACTAATATAGATGGAGTAAAACACATCCAACAATTTGCGGTAAAGCCGGGAATTTTAAAAACAAAAGAAAGAATTCAGGGAGCACTTTTTAAAGGCATTGGAGATGATTTTGATTGGAGTTTTTTAGAAAGTAAAATTATTGAAGGAAATACTTTTAAAAATAGCTCTTCCGAATACCCAATTATTTTATCTAAAGTAATTGCAGATAAACTAAGTTTAAAAGCGGGAGATAAAATTCTTTCCGTATATATGGATGAACAAGGGAATGAGCTTAAAAGAATGTTTGAAATTTCCGGCATTTATAGTTCAGGTATGGGCGGTAATAATTTTGATAGCAAGGTAGTTTTTACCAAGTTAAATATCATTCAAAAGTTAAACAATTGGGATGAAAACCTGATTAGCGGATTTGAAGTTTTAATAAATGATTTTTCAGATTTATATCAGCTAGATGAAATTATTTACAGCTCAGAAATAGGTTACAACCTAAGCACTACAACCATAGTAGATAATTACCCGGATATTTTTAACTGGTTAGGGCTTTTGGACTATAACGTACAATTTATCATTATCTTAATGCTTGTAGTTGCTGCTATAAATATCATTTCAGCACTACTTATACTTATACTGGAAAGAACAAACATGATTGGTATTTTAAAAGCATTAGGAACACCCAATAGAAAAATAAGAATGGTTTTCATTTTCAATGCACTCTATTTACTTATAAAAGGTTTAATTTATGGAAATTTAGCAGGTCTTTTACTCTGCTTTTTACAGTATCAATTTCAACTAATTCCTCTTAATCCAGAAAGCTACTACATTGAATTTGTACCTGTAAAATTTGATTGGACAATGATTCTTTATATAAATGTCGGTACAGTTTTATTGAGCTTTTTAATCTTACTCATACCTTCATTTATCATAAGTACAATCTCTCCTGTAAAATCTATTAAATTTGGGTAAAGTACTTATTCAATCTTCTATTAATACAAAATGCGTAATTTTGTAATAGTTTTAGAATTAAAACAGAAAAATTGAAAGGTAAAATTACCGCCATAGTTTTGTTTTGCTCTTTAGCATTACCAATTGTAACTGCTTATTTCATTGTACAGCATAAAAAATCTATTCTCAAAAAGGAAATTAAGCACCAGATAATTGCGGGTATAGAGAAAAGTGACTTAGTCCTACTAAAATTTTCAATACAAGAATCTCAAACCAAACTAAAGTGGAAACACGGTAAAGAGTTTGAATTTAGAAACCAAATGTATGATATTGTAGATACAGAAACTAAAGGTGATAGTATATCTTTTTGGTGTTGGTGGGACCATAAAGAAACTAAGCTTGAAAAACGCTTAAAAAGCATTTTAGCATTTATGCTAGACAATAATCCTGACAATAAGAAAAACCAACAACGGTTTTTAAATTTTTATAAATCACTTTTCCATCAAACAAATGAGGAACAGAATTATACTGAAGAATTCATAGCTAAAAATAACTTTAGTTACATTGTTAATTACTCATCGCTATCATCTTCTCCTCCCACACCACCTCCCAATATCATTTTATAAATTAGCCAATAAGCCCTTTAAAAGTAAAAGGGTTTCGTTTCCCATTAATTACAATAAAAATGATAAGAGTAATAGCTTGGCTATTATGTATGGGGACTTTGTTAAACGGCTACTCTCAAGTAATTACAATTACTGACAAATCTGAAAGAATTCCACTTGAAATGGTAACCATTTCAAGTTCGGACTCTAAGATTTTGGTTGTTACTAATAGTAATGGACAAGCAGACATATCAGAATTCAAGGGTCTTGACTCTATTAATATTAGATTGTTTGGCTATGAAGCTTTGACAGCCAGTTATGAAAAGTTGAAAGAAACCGGATTTAATATTCAACTTTCGATGTCAGAAAACTTACTTGATGAAGTAGTGGTTTCATCATATCAAGATGATATCAGCCGTCAAACGAGTCTTCATATTGAGCCGTTGCATTTAAAAGAGATAGAACAACTAGGTTCGTTTAACATTACTGATGCTCTCTCCAGAGTTCCTGGCGTAAGCCAGCTTAGTACCGGAATAGGTATATCAAAGCCTGTAATCAGAGGATTATATGGTAATAGAATATTAGTGCTTTTTTCTGGTTTAAGGTTTGATAATCAGCAATGGCAAGATGAACATGGGCTTGGATTATCTGATATTGGAATATCTAGAGCAGAAGTTATAAAAGGACCTTTATCAATGCTATACGGAACGGATGCAATTGGTGGAGTAATAAACATTATAGAAGAAACACCACCAAAAAAAGGCACATCTGAGACGGAAGCTAGTGTAAAAGCCCACTCAAACACTTTAGGAGGCACTATACAACTTGCTACAAAAGCTAATTATGGTAAGAAATGGTACAGATTGAGAGTAGCTGCTGACAACCATGCAGACTACTCTGATGGCAATAATAATAGAGTGCTAAATAGCCGCTTTAATGGTTATTATTTAAAAAGTACTTATGGTTTTCAAAGAAAGAAATGGAAATCAGAAAACCATTACCACTTTTCATACAATAATTTTGGGTTTGTTTTTGCAGGGTTTAATAGCTTTTTTGAGCCAGATGCCAGATGGAGTAGAGAAATGTCAGGACCACATCATATTGTTTTATTGAATATGCTATCCTCTATCAATCATATCCAACTGAGAAACTCAAAATTGCAATTAAATGCCGGCTTTCAATCTAACCTCAGAGCAGAAGATGAGGGTGGAGCTGAATTAAGTTTAATCATGCACTTAATAACAGGTCAATATGCTTTAAAGTGGAAAAAAATACTGGGGAAAAAACTTTTTCTGGTAGTTGCTAATAATGGTAGTGTTGAAAATAACACCAATTATGGGAAACGAAAAATAGTACCTGATGCCTGGATAGCAGAATCTGCAGTTTCAGCTTATCTCAAACATTTATCAGAGAAAATTATATTTGAATACGGCTTAGGTGTTGGAACAAGATATATAAAAACACTTGAAACCAAAACCGTAAATTCTGCTGAAAAAGACATATCGCCATTTGAGCAGATTCGTCCGTTTTATAATGGAATGTTGGGCACAAGCTACCTTCCTAACGATAAATGGAATATTAAAGTAAATCTATCCACCGGAGTTAGATCTCCTAACCTTGCTGAACTTTCTTCCAATGGTTTGCATGAAGGAATTTATACCTATGAAATTGGAGATCCTGATATGAAAAATGAACAAAATATTAATGGAGACATTAGTATTTATCATTTTGGAAAATTTTTGGAATTTAGTGTATCAGGTTTTTACAATCATTTCAACGGTTATATTTACCTTGAACCTACATCAGAAGAGTGGTTTGGTTTCCCCATTTATCGATTTAAGCAATATGATGCTCAGCTATACGGAAGCGAAAGTACTATCAAAATAAAACCTTCTAAAGAGTTTGAGGTTTCAGCCAGCTACTCTGAATTAATAGGAAGATTATATAATGGCGAATACCTTCCTTATATGCCGGCTCAAAAAATAAAACCGGAAATTAGGTATAACCGGAAATCCGGTGAATCATCATGGTACTGTTTTATCAATAATGATTTTGTTTTAGAACAAAATCTTATAAACTCCGAAGAAAATACCACTCCTTCATATAATCTATTAAATGCCGGTATTGGAGCTACATTAAAAAGAAAGAAAACAAATTACTCTATTAATGTTTCTGCAAATAATTTATTAAACGAAGCGTACTACGACCACATGTCAAGGTTTAAAAACTTTGGTTTATTAAATATGGGAAGAAACATTTCAATTAATTTAAAAATTAATTTTTCAAACAACTTAAAATCAAGTAAAAATGAAAACAAGAATTAAAACTTTATGTATAATCAGCATAGCAGCTCTTTCATTATTTTCATGTAAAAAGCAAGATGATGACGGAGAAGAGATGACTATTAACTTTAAAACAGACCCTGGATATGTTGCTTCAGATCAAACATTAGACAGTGGCACATCAGTTAAAATTGGAATTAAAGCAGAAACGGACAATAAAAAAGATCCTATCATTCGATTCAATATTTCAGAATCAGTAAATGGTTACACAGCCAGTACAGTTTACTCTCAGGATTTAGAAGATAAAGAGTTTGAATATGATTTTAATACCACTTTGAGTGACACAACATCTGGAAACAAACATTTATATACTTTCACAGTCACTAACAAAGATGGATTTAACAGACAACAAAGCTTAACGCTCACTGTAAAATAATATATTCTTTAAGAGAGGTGGGCTTTTCCACCTCTCTTTTAATCAATGAAAAGACTTATTATAAAAACTGTTCTTGATTAATCCGTTAAATAAGTCTGACAAACTCATACCAACCGCTTTGCATTGTTGCGGCAAAATACTTTCTTCAGATAAGCCAGGAACCGTATTTACCTCTATAACAAAAGGATTTCCCTTGCATATCATAAAATCAATACGAGCCATTCCTGTTAAATTTAATAACTCAAAGGCCTTTTTAGTATAGCCTTGAACAGCTTCCATTTCCTCTTTTGAAATTCTTGCGGGAGTTATTTCCTGAGACTTTCCTTCATATTTAGCAGCAAAATCAAAGTATTCACCTTCGCTTACTATTTCAGTAGCCGGTAAAACTGTTATTTTTCCATTTAGCTCTAATACACCGCAAGAAACTTCCGTACCACTTAAAAAACTTTCAATAATTACTTGATTACTTTCTTTAAAAGCCTTTTCAATTGCTGTATTTAATTCTCCTATTTGCTTAACTTTTGTAACACCAAAACTTGAACCCGAATCATTCGGCTTAACAAAGCAAGGTAAACCCAACTCTTCAATTATTTTAGAGTCAAAGTATTCTTTTCCTTTGTATAACAAAATACTTTTTGCAGAAGGAATATCGTGTTGTTTTAAAAAAGCATTACAAAAGTATTTGTTAAAAGTGAGCTCCAATGCTAATGGATTTGCTGTAGTATATCGCATTCCTATCATATCAAAATACGCTTCCAGCTTCCCATCTTCACCCGGTGTTCCATGAATAGCAATAAAAGCACAATCAAATGTTAGTTTTTGTCCATCCAAAAAATATGAAAAATCATTCTTATCAATTTCAATTTTAGCACCATTAATGTCTGCGTACCAACTACCTTTCTCAATACCTACCATTATTGGCTCATACACAGATTTATCAATATGTTTAAACACTACTTGAGCACTCTTTCTGGATATTACCACCTCAGGAGAATATCCACCATATACTATTGCTATTCTTTTCATTAAAGAAATTTGAAAACCAAAAATAACACACATTTTTAGGCTTTTAGGTAATTTAGAGATTACTTTTTAACCAAGATATAAACCACCAATGGTTTTATTATCTTTACCCTCCATATTTTAAGAATGAGTTTTATTCAGTTTATAAAAAGTAAGTCATTTTTTGTTAACCTAGGGCTTGGGGCTTTATTTGTAGTAGTAGTAATCTGGGGAATATTCAAGTATTTAGATGTTTTTACGAATCATGGAGAAACAATAACTGTTCCTGACCTAACAGGCTTAACCATATCAGAACTTGAATCATTTTTAGAAGACAAAGAGCTAAAATATGCTGTTTCAGATTCTATTTACAATAGCAAAGAACCGAAAGGAAGTATTTTAGAACAAAATCCTGCGCCAAACACTTTAGTAAAAAGCAACAGAACCATTTATATTAAAATTAATGCTTTAGGAGATGAAACAGTTAAAATACCTAATTTACAAGACCTTTCACAAAGATTAGCAATAGACAAAATAACCAGAAGCAGGCTAAAACTGGGAAAAGTAATTCCAAAACCAAGTGAATATGCCGGTTATATTTTAGGTTGGGAAGTGAACGGAAAACAAATAGAACCGGGTACTCCAATTAAAATTGGAACAACAGTAAATATTATGGTTGGAGCCGGACAAACAGGTGAATTAGTAGCCATTCCTTATTTAATTAATATGACTTATGATGAGGCTAATCAAACGTTGGGAAATATAGGTTTAAATGTTGGCGCTGCCAGTTTTGATTCATTAACTGTTTTTACCTCTGAAGATAGTGCAGCAGCAAAAATATTTAAACAAATACCTTATCCTTCGGCTTACAACGCTCTAAACATGGGTGGAGTAGTAAATATTTGGTTAACTAAAGATACTTCTAAAGTTCAATTCAATAAATCGTTAAAAGATTCGTTAGACAAAGCATTACAAGAATCTTCACAACCATAACACATTGAGAAAAACCTTTTTTATACTATTTCTTTTTGCATCCGGCTTTCTTATTGCCCAAGAAGCCATTTATGACCTAGATTACAACAAAGCTTTGTTTGGCTATCATAAAGAATTTCAAGCCATAAAAAATCAAAAGGCAGGAAATGACACACTCTCCGTTCCTTTTATGGAAGATTTTACAAAATATTACTACTTCCCTGACCCCGCTAAATGGACTGATATTAATGTATATGTGAATGCGAGTATGGCAAAAAATCCGCATTCTTACGGTGTAGCAACTTTTGACGGACTAGATTCAACCGGATATCCATATAACTTTACTAATCCGGTAGCAAAGGGTATTGCTGATTACATGACTTCAAAGCCTTTCTTTTTATCAGGACTAACAGATTCTGTTTATATAAGCTTTTGGTATCAGCCACAAGGATTGGGCAATCAACCCGAAAGCGAAGATTCTCTAACTCTTGAGTTTTATAATCCGTCCACAAATAAATGGCATTGGAAATGGTCGGTAAAAGGTGCACCCGTTCACGATTTTAAACAAGTAATGCTTTTTGTTGACACCATGTTTCAGAAAGATGGATTTAAGTTTCGGTTTAAGAACTATGCCACTTTATGTGGAAATGTTGATCATTGGCATGTAGATTACATCTATCTTAATCAGGGAAGAACAAAAGGAGACACCAAACAAAAAGATGTTACCCATAAATATAGAGACTATAGCTTTATCAAAGATTATAAATCAATGCCTTGGTGGCATTATAAAGCAGACACTATAAATAATATGATTGATTTGCTCCGTACCAAAGTTTATAACTATGATAACAGTGCAGGATATGCTATTAATTACAAATACAAGGTATATGATAGTACCGGAGTACAAATAGAAGAACAACCGGTTTTTGGACAAGACCCGTTTTTTACGGTTGCTCCTAATGATAGTGTAAACGTAATTAATGAAGTTTACAAACCCACTCCTCCCGGACCTACAGCTAATGATTTCTATTTTCCTACAAATAACAGGAAGACATATCGATTCATGATTCAAAACTATTTTACACTTGACAAAACTTCAGCTCAAAAATTCGATTTTCATACTAAAAATGACACGTTTATCACCTATCAAGTCTTTGGCGATTATTATTCCAGAGATGATGGAACTGCTGAAGTTGCCTGGGGATTACAAGGCATTGGAGCTAAAGCGGCCTATAGATTTAGCTCTAAAATTCAAGATACTTTAACTGGTATGTATATTTATTGGTCGCCTTTAAGAGACAATATGAGCAGTGCTTCATTAAAGTTAACAGTATGGAGTAATGACTTGAATACACCTATTTACCAAGAAGCAGTAGTTGTAAATCCAATATATACTTTCTTAGGCGAGTTTGTGGAATATAGATTTTCATCTCCCGTAATTGTATCCGGTTCGTTTTACATAGGCTACGAAAAAATTACTGCTGCTCCTATGAATGTAGGTTTTGACTACAACAATGACAACTCAGCAAACATTTATTATAACGCTACAGGAACATGGACCAACACTAGCTTCAAAGGTTCACTTTTAATGCGACCAAAATTTAGAAACGGAATAAATCCATCGGTAACTATTAAAGAAGAAAATATACAGGAAATTAATTTTACTGTTTATCCAAACCCTGCCAGTAATACTTTAAATATTAATGGAATTATTTCTCCCAATAAAAAAATAGCTATTACCGATTTAAGCGGAAAAAGAATTCTGGAAACTAACTTCACCAACCAAATTGATGTTTCTCATCTTCAAAATGGTATCTATTTAATTACCGTTTTTGACGATAAATCAGCTACTACAACAAAGAAATTCATCATCGCAAAATAATGTCAGAAGATAATTCCCAAGATATTGAGAACTCTGAAGAAGAAGAGTTATTTGAACATTATAAATACAAGGTTGATAAAAAGCAAGAACTCCTACGAATTGATAAGTTCTTAATCGATAGAATTCCCAACACCTCCAGAAACAGAATTCAGAATGCCGCAAAATCAGGCAATATTTTAGTTGACGGAAAAATTGTAAAACCAAATTATAAAGTAAAACCCGGTGAAGAAATTTCAATCGTACTTCCTTATCCTCCAAGAGAAGTTGAGTTAATTCCTGAAAATATTCCTCTTGATGTTTTATATGAAGACAATGAAGTACTTGTTATAAATAAAGAAGCCGGACTTGTAGTTCATCCGGGATTTGGCAATTGTACGGGCACACTGGTAAATGCATTAATTTATCACTTTGAAAACTTACCTAAACAAGACGGACCATTTCCAAGACCCGGCTTAGTTCACAGGCTTGACAAAAACACTAGCGGTATAATGGTAGTAGCAAAAACTGATGAAGCCCTAACTCATTTAGCCAATCAGTTTTTTAATAAAACTAGCCAACGAACTTACCAGGCAATTGTTTGGGGAGACGTTTTAGAAGACGAAGGAACAATTACAGGATACATTGGCAGAAGTCAGAAAGACCGAAAAATAATGCAGATTTATGATGACGAAGAAAAAGGAAAAATATCTATTACACATTATAAAGTAATCAGAAGATACGGCTATATAACACATGTAGAATGTAAATTAGAAACCGGAAGAACACATCAAATAAGAGCGCATTTTAAACATATCGGCCACCCATTGTTTAATGACACAGAGTATGGCGGCAACAGAATTGTAAAAGGAACAACATTTACAAAGTATAAACAGTTTGTACAAAACTGCTTTAACATTTGTCAACGTCATGCGCTTCACGCAAAAACATTAGGGTTTAAACACCCAAAGACTGGTGAGTTTTTAGAATTTAATTCTGAACTACCTGATGACATGAAACAACTTCTTCAAAAATGGGAAGTTTATTCACAGAGCAGATAGGGCTGTTTAAAATATTTTTACTTTTGCTAGGCTATGACTATAAGAGTAAAACTACTTATTATTACTATCCTTATTCCATTATTTTCCTATTCCCAAGTAAGAGAAAGGATTGATAGTATATTAAATATTTATCAAACTTCTAAAAACGATTCTATTATTAATAATGCAATATCAGATTTAGGGGTATTATACGGAAACTTTAATTTAGACAGTTCTGAGTTTTTTGCACAACTATTAATCGAAAGAGGCAAAGCACAAAAAGATGAGTATGCTGTTGCAACAGGCTACCATAATCTAGGAGGCGTATTTTTAGCAAAAGGTGTATTTAAAGACGCAATAGAGTCATTTCAAAAAGCCGAAAAAGGAGCCAGACAAGTAAAAGAAGATAAGCTACTGGCCTCTTGTCTAAATTCTATTGGGCTTTGCTATTATTACATGGATGATATAAAAAGAGCCATCGAATACTATAATCAAGTAACAAAAATTGAAAGTCTAAAAGATGACTATGATGTAATAGGTACTATATTTAATAATATAGGAGGTATTTATTACAATAAAGAAATGTATGATAGCGCAGTAGTCTATTTTGAAAAATCACTATTTATAGGAAAAATGAGAACTAATAATAGTTCCTATGCGAACACCTTAAACAATCTATCCGCTACCTATAACAAATTAGGGAAACATGAAAAAGCAATAGAATACTTAAACAAAGCAATAGCTATTCATAAAGCAAATGATGATTTAGGGTCACTGGTTTTTAACTATGTAAACTTAGCCAGTTCATATAGTAACATTGATAAAAAGAAAATGCTAACATATGCACTAAAAGCAGTAGAAATTGGTGAGGAAATAAAAGAAAATAATGGATTAATAAGTGCCTATAAAGCTGCAAGCGAAGCATACTCAAAGAATAATGACTATAAAAATGCCTTTGAATATCAAAAAAAATATACCCAACTAAAAGTAGAACAACTGAATAGAGATAGAGCTGAAAAAATAGCAGAAATTGAAGGTCAATATGAAACCGAGAAAAAAAATCGCCAAATACTAGAGTTGGAAAATGAAAAAATTGAACAAGAACAAAAATTAAAACAAAGTAAGCTATACAATTCCGTACTAATTGGAGGTGGAACTTTAGTATTAATTATAGCCATTTTAATCGGATACTTTTTATTCCAAAACAGAAAAAAGAACAAAATATTAGAAGACAAAAATCAAGAAATATCTACACAAAAGTTAATTGTAGAAACAAAAAACAGTGAAATACTTGATTCTATTAATTACGCAAAACGATTACAAGATGCTATTTTACCACCATTAAAATTAGTGAAAGAATATTTATCAGAATCCTTTGTTTATTATCAACCAAAAGACATTATTGCCGGTGATTTTTATTGGATGGAAAATATAAACGACTATACTTTATTTGCTGCCGCAGATTGTACCGGACATGGAGTTCCCGGTGCTCTTGTAAGTGTTGTATGCTCTAACGCTTTAAATAGAACCGTTAAAGAATTTGAAGTTACCGAACCCGGAAAAATTTTAGATAAAGTAAGAGAACTGGTTATTGAAACCTTTGAAAAAAGCGAAAACAAAGTAAATGATGGAATGGATATATCATTATGTGCATATAACCAAAAAACCAAGAAAATGAAGTGGGCAGGAGCTAATAATCCGCTTTGGATTGTTAGAAAAAATGAGGTCATTGAAATCAAACCTAACAAACAACCTATTGGAGTAATTGAAAAGCCGGAATTATTTACAACCCATACCATTCAATTAGAAAAAGGAGATACTGCTTATATTTTTTCTGACGGATATGTAGATCAGTTTGGTGGCAAAAAAGGGAAAAAATATAAAAGCGCTAACTTTAAAGAACTGTTATTGTCTATTCAAAATGAACCTATGAAAAAACAGAAGGAAATCATTGCAAATACATTTGAAAAATGGAAAGGAAGCCTAGAACAAATAGATGATGTTTGCGTAATTGGTGTCAGAATATAACATTGAAGAAAAATCTTTTAATATCTCTAGTATTATTAGCTACAAATATATACGCAGGAGGACCATGGACTCCAAAAAAAGGAGGTGGTTATTTTCAATTGCAACCCACCATTCCAATAGGAACTTACAATAAGTTGTTTCTGAAAAACAATAAAGATTTAAACCTAAACCATTCTGTAATTGACTTTAATTTTGATGCTTATCTTGAATACGGAATTACTAACAAACTGGCATTTATTGGAACTGCATCAACAAAATATGTCTCTGTAAAAAACAGCACTGTAAACAAATCATTATTTGCTGCAGGAAATCAAAAAATAGCTTTAAAATATAAGCTTAGAGAGAAAAAAACATTAACCAGCATTTCCATCAATTCTGAAATTTACACTTCCTCCGCTAATTTAAATTACGGATTATCTACAGGATATATGTCAAATGCCATTGGACTAATGTTACATTATGGTGGTTCAATTAACGACAAATCCTATTTATATATAGAAGGAGGCTATTTTTACAGAACACATAACTATTCTGATGAAGTAAAAATTACCACTGAATACGGATATAAAATAAAACCAAAAATTTGGTTAGCGGCTGTTATTGACATCAAAGAATCTACCTTTAACGGCACAAAAAAAACACCGGAATTAGAACAAACCGGATTATATCCGAACAATCAAGAATACTTTGCCTGGGGCGGCAAATTTATTTATGAAAGTGAAAAGCAATATGGTCTATCAATATCATCTTTCGGAGCATTTTCAGGAAACTATGTAGCCCATTTAGCTACTTTAAATATAGGGATTTATAAAAAGTGGTAAACTAAAAATCAAACCTAAGCTTAAAGTTAATTTGTCGGTTAGTTAAAAAGTTAGGCACTCCGTAACTTCTCCCGGTAACATCCGTTACCCACAAATAAGATATTTTATTGTTGTTTTGAAGCAAGTTAAATACTTCTAAACTTGCCCAAACGCTATCAAAATGTTTTAGCGGATTTTTATCCTTTACTTTCTTGTCAGGCTTTTTAAGCAAATAAGAAAAACCCAAGTCAACTCGTTGATAAGGAGATATTCTTGCAGCATTTCTATACTTTTTACTTTGTGGCTGCCCGAAAGGCAATCCGGTACCAAAAAACAATACCAAATGCATTTTAAGAGATGGTAACTTAGGTAAGTAATCCTGAAACATCATACTAAAATTAACTCTCTGATCTGTTGGTCTGGGAATATAACCGGGAACCACATGAAAACTATCTACAGCCACATTATTATATGTGTATCCGGGAATTATGGTATCACCATCAGAATTTAAATATTCGTAATAATCATCATCAATCAAGTTTTCTCTAGTAGTCATAAATGAAAGATTAATCCAGCTTTCCACATCTTTAACTAATTCTCCATTCAATTTAAAATCAATTCCGGTGGCGTACGCTACAGCCGAATTAGTTGCATAATATCTAATCCTGACATTATCTATATCATAAGGAATAATGTTATCCATGTATTTATAATAAGCTTCCGTAACAAACTTAAATGGTCTGTCCCATGCTTTAAAATTATAATCACTTCCTAAAACAGCATGTATTGAGCGTTGCGATTTA
>JAUHYR010000025.1 GCA_030426475.1 Bacteroidia bacterium | reverse complement strand
TTGTATTTTGGGGAGATGAGATAGAGGAAATCTATTCATTTGACCCGTTGAACGGAAACAAAATGAACAATCTTAATGCTTTAACTATTTATCCCGCAAATATTTTTGTCACCAACCAACAAACCATGCATGAAGCCATTTTTGAAATACAGCAGGATATGGTTAAACAAGTAGATTATTTGAAAGAAATAGGAAAACACCTTGAAGCAAAACGATTAGAAGATAGAGTAACTTATGACCTTGAAATGATAAGAGAACTTGGCTATTGTTCGGGAATAGAGAATTACTCAAGATATTTTGACGGACGTCCGGCAGGCTCCAGACCCTACTGTTTGTTGGACTATTTTCCGGAAGATTATTTGATGGTAATTGATGAAAGTCATGTAACTGTTCCTCAAGTGAGGGCAATGTATGGTGGTGACCGTTCAAGAAAAGAAAATCTGGTAGAGTATGGATTTAGATTGCCTGCAGCATTAGACAATAGACCTCTAAAATTTGAAGAATTTTTAGGCTTACAAGACAAAGTACTTTATGTAAGCGCAACTCCTTCCGAATATGAGTTACAAATGAGTGGAGGTGTAATTGTAGAGCAAGTTATTCGCCCTACCGGCTTACTTGACCCGGTGATAGAAGTTCGTCCGAGCCTAAATCAAATCGATGATTTATTAGAAGAAATAACCAAGAGAGCAGAAGTAGATGAAAGAGTTTTAGTGACCACCCTTACTAAAAGAATGGCGGAAGAACTTACCAAGTTCTTGGAAAAAGCCGGAGTAAGATGTAGATATATTCACTCTGAAGTTGACACGCTTGAGCGAGTAGAAATTTTAAGAGATTTAAGATTGGGCTTATTTGATGTTTTAATTGGAGTTAATTTACTTAGAGAAGGGCTTGACTTGCCTGAAGTTTCCTTAGTTGCAATCTTAGATGCGGACAAAGAAGGATTTTTAAGAAACGTTAAATCACTCACACAAACCATAGGAAGAGCAGCAAGACACATTGAAGGAAAAGCTATATTATACGCTGATAAAATGACTGATTCCATGAAAAAAACCATTGAGGATAATGAGAAAAAACGAACAAAACAAATAGAATATAACACCAAGCATAATCTTTCTCCACAGGCATTAAAAAAGAGCAAACAACAAATACTTGAACAAACAAGAGTAGCCACAAGCGCAGGAGGAAGTAAAGCATATAGCGAACCTTCTGACATAAATATAGCAGCAGAACCGGTACTTCAATATATGAATGCTCCACAACTAGAAAAGGCCATTGAACAAACAAAAAAACAAATGGAAAAAGCTGCAAAAGAATTAGACTTTATTGAAGCTGCCAGACTAAGAGATGAAATGTATGAACTACAAAAGCTTATGGAGAAGAAAAAATAATACTTCATACATTCACGAACACAACAAAATATTACAAGTGAGATAAATGTATGAACTACAAAAGCTTTTAAAAGCTAAGAAATAGTTGAATTAATCTAATTAATAGTTATTGTGTAAATTTGTCTAAAATGAAACAGCTACTATTTACTATTATTTTATTCTTTTTATTTCTCTCTTGTAAAAAAGACAAGAAAATTCAATGCACGAAAGAAATTGACCCTGCTTCTATACAATGCTATAGTAAAAATGTAAATGACAGTATTAATGGCTTTGTGATTAATTACCATGATGACGGGAAAACAAAAGAAAGTGAAGGAAGTTACGAAAAAGGAGTTCAAAAAGGTTTTTGGAAGTTTTACTACGAGAATGGCAACATTCTAAAAGAAGGCAATTTTGCCAACGGGAAAATAACCGGATTTTGGAAGCTCTATTATGATAACGGATTAACCAAAGAAGAAGGAGATTACCAAGATTGTCAACGAGACGGAACATGGAGATTTTACTATAACGATGTTTCGAGACAATTAGAGTCAGAGGGAAGTTATGAGCACGGAATTAAAGAAGGAAGGTGGAAGTACTATGACCAAAATGGCAAACTGGTAGAAGAAAGAGACTGCTAAGTTAAATGGCTAAAAAGTTCATTCAGTCATACAAACAAAACTACATTTCTGAAAAAGATGATGTTAAGCCAAACAAGCTAAGGCTATATAACATTATTTATGAAGCTGACACTCCTGCCGGAAAGCTTTTTGACGTTTTATTACTCATTTTAATTTTAATAAGCGTTGCAGATGTAATGCTTGAAAGCGTTAAAGAATTTAAACAACAATATGGTTTTATTTTGCGTTTGCTTGACTGGAGTATTACTATTCTTTTTACGATAGAATATATTGTCAGAATTTATGTACTGACCAAACCAAAAAAGTATATTCTTTCCTTTTTCGGAATAGTTGACTTACTTTCCATATTACCGACTTACCTAAGCCTTTTTATAGTAGGCTCACAAAGTTTATCAGTGATACGAGCCATTCGGCTGATTAGAATATTCAGAATACTTAAACTGGTAAGATATATGGGTGAAGCCAATACTCTTCTAAGGGCAGTTTTATCAAGTAGAGTTAAGATATTTGTATTTCTCGGATTTGTATTTATTCTTACCATCATTGTCGGTTCAATTATGTATGTCATTGAAGGTCCTTCTGCAGGATTTCATAGCATTCCAAGAGCTGTGTATTGGGCTATTGTTACCATAACAACCGTTGGATATGGAGATATCGCCCCACAAACTGCTATTGGGCAGTTAATAGCCGCATTAATGATGATTGTAGGTTATGGCATAATTGCTGTACCTACGGGTTTAATTACTGCAGATATTGCTATAGAGAAATCCAAAAACAGAAAAAACAAAAATTGTGAAAATTGTAACAACGAAATAAAAGATGAACATGCAAAATATTGTAGCGAATGTGGTAAAAGGCTTACTTAGCCTTATTATTATAACAGTAATCTCATCATGTAATGGAAGCAAAGAGATTTCTGAAAATGAGAATACCACTACCAAAAAAGAGGAAAGTAATCCGCAAGAAATTAATGAGGTATTTTTAAATGAAAGTAAACCCGAAGAAGTTTTTGAGCCGGAGCCTGAAGAAAAAAAGGCTAATCAAGCAGAAATTAAACCATTAAGCTACAATCCGAAAATAGTGCCGGATATGTTGGGAGCGCATTACGACATTGAAAATGCCGAATTGTCCGGAAATCAACTTCATATAACTATTTCTTATAGTGGCGGATGCAAAGAGCATGAGTTTAATCTTTACCATAACAAAATGATAAGTAAAAGTATGCCGCCTATTCTAAATATATTCTTAACACACGAGAATAATGGAGACGAATGCGAGCAGTACATTACTAAAGAAATAATTTTTGATGTTTCAACTTTAGAAAAAGATTTTCCTGAATTGAAACAAATTAAACTACAATTAAGTAACTTTGAGAATACTTTGATGTATAACAAATGATGAAGTTTCTTTCTGTATGTAGTTTTCTTATTCTCTCTTTTACCGGATTTGGACAAATTAGTCAAGGTGGTCAACCCTTAAATAATTCATTTTACCCCAACCAATATAATAGCGGAGGAATAGATAATCTCAGCGAATTAGTTGCAGAAGATGCCATAACGGATACTCAAAAAGATATACCCTGGCGATTTGGTGTTGAAATTCCTGCCAACATAGATTTTTTATCGACAGGAAGATGGGATATTATTGGAAATACCGCTATTTGCAAATTAGAAATCAGTTCTCCAAATGCCGTTTCTATTAATCTAAACTATAGTGTATTTAAGCTTGTACCGAAAGCAAAACTGTTTATTTTCGATGAGAAGAAAACAGAGGTTTTAGGTGCTTTTACCTCTGAAAATAACTCTAAAGACGGAACTTTTGCTACCAATCTGATTTATAGCAACAAAATTATTCTTCAATATGAAGTGCCTATTGATAGTAAAGAAGTTTCTGAAATAGTAATTAGTGGTATTGTTCATGGATATCGTTCACTCAAATCAGGGCTTAAAAATTTTGGTGCTTCAGGCTTGTGTAACAGAAATGTAATCTGTGATTCTACTTTATGGCAAGATGACGCAAGGTCTGTGGTGATGCTTTTAACCTCTGGTAACACAAGATATTGTTCAGGCGCACTGGTTAATAACACTAAAAATGACGGTACACCTTATGTACTTTCTGCATTTCATTGTTCTGTTGGAGCAAACTCCATTTTTATGTTTAATTACTTCTCTCCACAATGTGGAACAAGTATAGATGGCAACACCACTCAAACCATTAGCGGATGTCAAATTAAAGCATCTAATACTACTTCTGATTTTATCTTGGTAAAACTCAATTCCACTCCCCCATTGGCCTATAAACCATTCTATGCGGGATGGAATGCCGATACATTAGCCTCTTATTCTTCTACAGGAATTCACCATCCCAGAGGGGATGTAAAAAAAATATCGCATGATTACGACCCTGCTGTTTCTTCGGGTTATTATAATGCGGGAAATGACCATTGGAAAATAAAAGACTGGGACTTGGGAACCACAGAGCCCGTTTCATCCGGTTCGCCTTTGTTTGATCACAACCATAGAATCATTGGGCAATTACATGGCGGGAATGCAGCTTGTGGAAATGACTTTCAAGATTACTACGGAAAGTTTACCCTTTCATGGGACTTAGTTGCCAATGATACTACCAGACAATTAAAATATTGGCTAGATCCTGATTCAAGTGGAACAAAAATACTTGACCCGTATAGTCCAACAGTACCTTCTAAATTAAGAGATGCTGCTATGTTAACGCTTACCAATATTGAAGCTTACTCTTGTAAGGACTCCATTTTACCGATTATTTCTTTTAGAAATTCTGGTGCTGATACACTAAAAACACTTACTATTTTCTATCAGTTAGATAACAGCCCTTTACAATCAATACCTTGGACAGGAATTTTACCTTCTTTCGGAGTAAATACTTTATCACTCCCGAAAATTGCTACTTCTGGGGGTAATCACTCTTTAAAAGTTTACACATCAAATCCTAATGGCAGTTCTGACCAAAATAACTTTAATGATACTATCATAAAATTATTCTTTACCAATGACCAACCCAATAATTTAACCTTAACTATTCGAACAGATGATTACGGCTCCGAAACCTCATGGGCTATTATTGATAATCAAAATCAAGTAGTTCATTCGGGCGGTCCTTATGAAAACAAACCGGGAGGGCAATTAATAACAAATTCCATTTGTTTGGCTAATGAGTGTTATCAGTTTATTATTAAAGACGCTGTTGGTGACGGAATGTGTTGTGCATACGGAAAAGGGTATTACTTACTTACCAATAACTTAAATGGAGATACCTTGGCTTTTGACACCAACTTTACAACAACTACAGACACGCAATTATTCTGTTTAGACACTTGCAAATTCTTTATTACCAGCCAAATTACCCATAGCACAACCTCTACCAGTAATGACGGAAGTATTAATGTTACAGTAAACGGTAATAAAGGTCCTGTAACGTATAACTGGTCAACCAGCGATACTACTGAAGATATTTCAGGTTTAGCTCCGGGAGTCTATACCTTAATTGTAACAGACTCTTTAGGGTGTAGTGATACTATAAGTTTTACCGTTAGTTTTGGAAATAGTATACACGAGCTACATGATAGCCAGATTTCCGTATATCCAAACCCATTTAATGATGTACTTTATATACAAAGTGATTTAGTTGGTAGCTATCATCTAAGGCTACACAGCCTTTTAGGTCAATGTATAGAAGATAGAGTTATTACTTTCAACAAAGAGATAATAGAAATAGAAGTTGGAAACTTGAATAAAGGAATATATCTGTTAAAACTAAGTAACAGTAAACAAAGTGTAGTAAAAAAGTTAGTTAAACACTAACTATTTTCCCCAAACATGGCTGTTTTTGTGTTTTTGATTACCAATTTTTCCCGTAGAGTTTATTTTTGCACCCTTACTAGAAGAACAAGCATCAAACACTAAAGCCACACCCGCTAATACTAACACAGAAAAAAGAAAATTTATAACAATCTTTTTCATAATCTTTGGTTTGTACCTACAAAGTTAGGTATTTTAAATTAATTATACTCATCTATCCATATTTTGTTTCGATTAAATTACCGCTTATGTAAAATGCCACTATATTCTTTTGAGCATTATGAGTATTTATTACATTTATCTTCTTTAAAATTAAATCATGAAAAAAATTAAACTTTTACTGTCAGTTATTATTATCAGTACGCTTTCATTAAGTGCACAAAAAAAGAAATCATCTGACAACGGAAAAGACGATAAATGGAACAGCGGAACATTTTCTGGCTTAGCATTTAGAAGTGTTGGTCCTGCATTAATGTCAGGAAGAATAGCAGACATTGCCGTTAACCCTAATAATCATTCGGAGTATTATTTAGCAGTTGCATCGGGTGGTGTATGGAAAACAGAAAATGCCGGAACTACCTTCTCTCCTATTTTTGACGGTGAAGGTTCTTATTCAACAGGTTGTGTAACCATTGACCCAAGTAATACCAATATTGTATGGGTAGGTTCGGGAGAAAACAACAACCAAAGAAGTGTTGCTTACGGTGACGGAGTATATAAATCTGAAGATGGCGGAAAAAGCTGGAAAAATATGGGCTTAAAAGAATCGGAACACATTTCTAAAATCATTGTTCATCCTCATAATTCTGATATAGTTTATGTTGCGGCTTACGGACCACTTTGGAAAGAAGGCGGTGACAGAGGAATTTACCAAACTACTGATGGTGGTGAAACATGGAAGAAGATTTTATATGTAGATGAACATACCGGTTTTGCAGATTTGATTATGGATCCTAAAAATGATGATGTTCTTTATGCTTCGGCTCACCAAAGAAGAAGACATGTATTTACTTACGTTGGCGGTGGCCCGGGCTCAGGCTTACATAAATCTACTGACGGTGGAAAAACATGGAAAAAAATCAATAACGGCTTACCAAAAACCGATTTAGGAAGAATTGGCTTAGCCATTTCTCCTGTCGACTCTGATGTGCTTTACGCTATTGTGGAAGCATCGGACAATAAAGACGGTTTTTACAAATCTACAGATAGAGGAGCCAGTTGGGTGAAGCAAAGCGACCACTCTACCAGCGGAAATTATTACCAGGAATTGTATTGTGATTTGTTTGACGTAAACAAAGTTTACTCTATGGATACATGGCTGCACCATACGGAAGATGGTGGTAAGACTTTTAAAATGACAGGAGAAAAGAGCAAGCATGTGGACAACCATTGTATGTGGCAAGACCCTACTGATGGTAACCACTGGCTAGTTGGGTGTGACGGAGGACTATATGAAACTTGGGATGGAGCCAAAAACTGGCAATATAAAGCTAATTTACCTCTTACGCAGTTTTATAAAGTAGCTGTAGATCAGGCTACACCTTTCTATAATATTTATGGGGGAACGCAAGACAACAACAGTATGGGCGGACCTTCAAGAACAACTAATGCTGCAGGTATTGTAAACTCTGACTGGTATATTACCAATGGCGGTGACGGATTTGAATCTCAAATTGACCCTGTTGACCCTAACATTGTTTATGCACAAGCACAATACGGTTGGATTGTAAGATATGACAAGAAAAGTGGTGAATCTGTGGGAATACAACCCATGCCGGGCAAAGGTGAGCCTGCTTACCGATGGAACTGGGATGCTCCATTATTGATAAGTCCGCATAACCATAAACGACTTTACTTCTGTGCCAACCAAGTATTCAGAAGTGATGATATGGGTGATTCATGGAAAGTGATTAGCGGTGATATGACTCGCCAAATTGATAGAAACTTAATTCCTGTGATGGGTAAAATACAAAGCCCTGATGTGGTAATGAAGAATAAATCGACTACTATTTACGGAAATATTGTTGCGCTTGATGAATCTCCAAAGCAAGAAAATTTATTGTATGTAGGAACGGATGATGGCTTGGTTCATGTAACTGAAAATGCAGGTGGAACATGGAAAAAAATAAGTTCGTTTCCGGGAATTCCTGATAAAACATATGTTAATCAATTAAAAGCATCTAAGCATGATGCGAGTGTAGTGTTTGCCGTATTCAACAATCATAAAAACGGAGATTTTAAACCTTACATTTTAAAGAGTTCGGACAAAGGAAGTAGCTGGACTTCTATCAGCGGAAACCTACCTGCTAAAGGAACGGTTTATTGTATTGAGCAAGACCATGTAAACCCTGACTTGCTTTTTGCGGGAACTGAATTTGGTGTGTTCTTTACGAAAGATGGCGGCAATAAATGGATTCAACTGAAAGCAGGATTACCAACCATCGGTATCAGAGACATGGAAATTCAGCAAAGAGAAAATGATTTGGTACTGGCTTCTTTCGGTAGAGGTTTTTATGTACTGGATGATTATTCTCCATTGAGAAATGTAAGCGATGAAGTATTGGCTAAAGAAGCACACATTTTCCCTGTAAAGAAATCATTGATGTTTATTGAATCCAGTCCGTTGGGTGGAAGAAAGAAATCTAACCAAGGGGAATCGTATTACACGGCTGACAACCCGCCAGTGGGCGCTAACTTTTACGTTTACTTAACGGCAGATTACAAAACGCTGAAAGAGAAACGACAAGAAGCGGAGAAAAAGGCGAAAGAAGCCAATCAGCAAATAAAATATCCAAGCAGAGAAGAGTTAATTGCGGAAGCAAGAGATGAAAAACCTAAGTTATTATTAGTGATTAATAATGATAAAGGAGAAACGGTAAAGAAAATTGAAATGGGTGCTTCTCCGGGAATTAATAAAGTTACCTGGGACTTTAGAGAGGTTACTACCACCGCTATTTATCTAAACAAAAAAGAACCGGGAAGATATGAATCGGCTGATGAGGGTTATTTGGCTTTACCGGGAAAATATACCGCTATGGTATATAAAATTGACGGAAAAGAGGTAACGAAACTAACCGATGCCGTTCCGTTTGAAATTGAAATGCTGAACAATGCTACTTTACCTGCTGCCGACAGAGCCTCACAAAAACTATTTATTGATGATTTAGGCGAAGCCAGAAGACAACTAAGAGCGTTAAGTTCGTTGAAAGAGGAAAATCAAAATAAGCTGAAATACATTGAGCAAGCAATTATTGAATACCCTACACTTAATGTAGAGCTTTACGGAAAAGTAAAAGAGCTGAAAGATAAATTGTATGATGTGGGCGTTGAACTTTACGGAAATAGCGAACTAGGAAAGCAAGAAGTGGAAACTTATCCTAGCTTGTTTGAGCGTGTAGAAACTTCGGTATGGTATTTATGGGGAAGCCGCTCTGCCCCTACCGGTTCTGCAAAAACCAATTTAGCCATTGCCAAAGATGAAATGACAAGTGCAAAAACCAAATTGGAAGAAATAGCCAAAGGTGTGAAAGAACTGGAAAAGGTATTGAACGATAACAAAGTACCTTATACGCCTAACCGAACCGATTTTAAAGAAGAATAATTCTTTTGGCATTAACCCTCAGTGTAACTGGGGGGTTTGCTTTTTATACTGATGATGTCATTCATGGATTTTAACGATTTTACCATATCTCCTATTTCTATTAAAGATGTGCAGCATTATTACTTGTTTGTTAACGAAAACAGAAAACGAATTGCCGAGTATTTCCCTTTAACCACAAGCTCTACCACCGATTGCAAAAAGACCAGAAAGTTTGTAAAAGAGAAAATTAAAATGCGAAAAGCCAAAGCATTTTACTCCTTTTTGATTAAAGACAAAAGTAGGGTTATCGGCACTATATTTTTAAAGAATATTGACTGGAAAGTACTTAAATCAGAGTGTGGATATTTTATTGACCATGAGTATGAAGGCAAGGGAATTACTTCAAAGGCGTTAAAGTTTATCACTGATTTTGCTTTTAATGAAGTAGGTTTAAATAAACTCTATTTGAGGATTGCAGAAGAAAACATAGCTAGTAAAAGAGTAGCTGAAAAGAATAATTTTCAATTAGAAGGAAAGCTAAGGGAAGACTTTAAGACCAGCTCAGGAAATTATATTGACGTCTTGTATTTTGGTTTGCTTAAAAGCTAAGTTTTGTACTAAATCAGGTCTTCTCATGATAATCATCATCCTTTAAGCATTCTATTAGTAATAGATTTGCTTCAATTATGGATATACTTGAGTCAATTAGTCAATGGACTACCCTACACCCCACTGCAACATCTGTAATAAAGTATATCACTTGGGTGATTGTTATCTTTTCAGTTATATCTATTGTTAGAGTATTTCTTAGAAAAAGCCTACCCGATAATAATATCCGTTATAAATCTCAGAAAGGAATTGAGGTTTTTGGATATATATTAATCGTTTTAATGTCTATTTCCTATTTTACAGGAAACATTAAAGATTTTGCACTAGCTATTGGCCTACTTACTGCGGGCATTACTATTACTTTACAAGAGTTGATTTTAAGTGTAGCAGGTTCGTTTTACATCTTCTTTGTTAAAGTATATAAACCCGGAGACCGTATTCAGCTAAACGGCATTAAAGGAGATGTAATAGACATAGATAGCATTTATACTACTATGATGGAAATTGGAGAATGGGTATCAAGCGATAATTACAGCGGACGAATTGTAAAAATTAGTAATTCGTTTGTGTTTAAAGGGCCTATTTATAACTATTCGAAAGATTTTCCTTTTGTATGGGATGAATTTAACTTGCCCATAAGGTATGGCTCTGATGTGGAGTTAGCTAAAAAAATAGTAATTGATGTTGCTCAAGAAATTTTATCGGAATACGTAAGAGAATCTATTGCACAATGGAAAGAAGTGGTAAACAAATATTACATTGAAGATGCCGTAGTTGACCCAACATTGGCCATTACCATGACGGATAATTGGATTCAGCTAAACTTACGCTACATTGTAGATTACAAGAAAAGAAGAGCCACCAAACACCTCTTAAACGAACGCATAGGACAAGAGTTTATGAAAACAAACGGCAAGGTGACTCTTGCTTCTGCCACCTTTGAAATTGTGAGAATACCACATCTTAATATTGATAAAGCAAATGAACAAAAGGCTTAAAAAATGGGGATATATTTTTATTGGAATTATCCTGTTTTGGATGGTACTTACCATTTGGGCGAATAACAGCGGCAACAAACAATTATTGACTGTTGGTGATGAAGATGCAAAGTATAGCGCCTTAATTGTTTACAACCCAGACCCTATTTACAATTTAGACGAACAAGTATGTACCGCATTTGCTCAAGGTTTAAAAGAAACGGGCTTTTACAGCCAAGTAGCAAGCCTAGATTATGAAGACATTGACACCCAAAAAGAGTATGATTTAATCGTTTTTTGTGCCAATACCTACAATTGGGCGCCCGACTGGAAAACGACTGAATTTATTGCCACTTATCCTGAGCTGACCGACAAAAATGTGGTAGCCATTACGCTGGGTTCAGGCTCAACGGGAAGGGCTAAGCGATTGCTGGACCAAGCCATTACGAAACGAAATGCTAATTTGATTGAATCGAAAGAGTTTTGGTTGATGAAACCCAATGATGAGGCACGAATGGACGAGAGTAATGTGGATGTAGCCACTGATATGGCGGAAGATTTAGGGCTGCACATTGGCTTATTCCTTACTACTAAGTAAATTTAGCTATCTTTAGAGTAATTTAATACAACAACAAACTTTATGAATTTGAATATAGCCGTCTTGATTGATGGCGACAACATACCTTCCGCTCATGTAAAAGAAATGATGGAAGAAATAGCCAAGTACGGAAACCCTACTATTAAGCGTATTTATGGCGATTGGACCAAACCTCACCTTTCGAAATGGAAAAACCTATTGCTTGAAAATGCGATAACTCCCATACAACAATATGGCTACACTCCCGGTAAAAATGCTACCGATTCTGCCATGATTATTGATGCCATGGATATTTTATATTCCGGTAAGGTAAACGGTTTTTGCCTGGTTTCCAGTGATAGTGATTTTACCCGACTAGCTACCCGATTACGTGAAGCCGGAATGCAGGTAATAGGTATTGGAGAGCGTAAAACGCCTACTCCATTTATAGTGGCTTGCGACAAGTTTATTTATGTAGAAATACTAAAACAACAATCGGGTAAAAAGGAAAGCGATGCCGAAAAGCAAACCGTGAAAGACAGTATAGATAAGATTACCCAAAAAGAAATTACGCTGATTGCCACTTCCATTGAAGACCTTTCTGATGAAGAAGGCTGGGCATATATGGCTGATGTGGGTAACTTAATACAAAAGAAACAACCCAACTTTGACTCTAGAAACTACGGTTTTCAAAAACTGACGCTTTTGATTAAATCATTGGCGGATTTTGAGCTGGAACACCGAGAAAACCCTAAAGGAAAGAACCGTTTGGTGTTTGTAAGGAACAAAGTAGCGCCCAACTCCAAGAAAAGAAGGAAGTAAACCCGCCTTTTATCAGAAGAATTAGCAATTGCTTCCTATTTATAGCTTCTTAAGTTACGTTTGAGTTTCCAAAGCAAAGTAATTATTTTTATTAATTTTAGCGCAATAGAAATGAAAATTCTTAACACAATACTTCTAAGCCTGGCCATTTTTCTTAGCTGTAAAAAAGATAAAAATCAGCCAAATAATAATTCAAACTATGACTTATATAGTAAAATTGACACTATTTATCCAAATAACTATTTTCCTGTATTTCCTAATTCACATTGGGTTTATTTAATAAATGATTCCATTTTTGATACTATATCCACTAGTAGCAATTATATTCTTCATAATTATATGAATCAAACTTATCCTTCTACTTACTCAAAATATGTTTATGTTCCATTTTTAGAAAATCAGCCAATTTATGGATATAATAAACTTGAAAAATTAGAACATCCTTTTGGAGTACATTATATTTTATGGCCAGTTTTGTCAGAAGAGATAGGATATAAGTTTGATAGAAGTTGGAGTGATACTAGATTTGGTAATTTCAGAGAACATTTGGTTGTTTCCAATAAATTTATTCTTGGTAGCGACTCAATAATTTCATTAAAAGGAAATTATAGTTATGGCCAAAACATCACAAAAGAAACATACGAACACTATGCAAAAAATATTGGTTTAACATTTCACTGTGTGATAGATACAGTTACAAAAGATACTACATATAAAAAAACATTAATAACTTATAAAATTGGGAAATAACCCTCTTTTTACAAGTATCCGCTTAACCAAACCTACCATCTCCAGTCTTTTCCTAAGATGAGTTTTTCTTTGAGATTGTGCTTTTCTAAAAAGGCTCTTACTTCTTCGCTTGGCAGGTGTTGTGGCAGTTGTGGTGCATTAGCCAGTTCATACAAAAACATACCTGTAAAGCGTACGTTGTTTATCATGTCGCTTTCTTTTACCAAATCAAAATGGTCACAAGAAGAGTGATAGCAACCGTACACGCCTTTGTTCATGTTGCTATTGGGCCAGGTAACGGGTATACCTTCCATCATAAAGGGTTGGTGGTCGCTATGCAGTCCGGCAGAGTTGGTGTTTTCATTGGCAAAAAAGGTGTCGGCTTGTGCAATGAGTTTGCCAATGCTGTCCATCCAGCTCACCATTTCTTCTCTTCCAAAGGCATTAAATCCTTTGGTGTTTCCGGTCATGTCTAGGTTTACCATGTATTTTACTTCTACCAGTTTGTTGGTCTCTTTAAGGTGTTTTACATAGGCACGTGAGCCGAGCAAGCCTTCTTCTTCTCCCATAAACATGACAAAGCGAATGCTTCTTTTGGTGTTGAGTTTTAGCTTGGCAAAGGTTCGGGCAATGTCTATGATAGAAAACGAGCCAATGCCGTTGTCAATGGCTCCGGTTGCTAAATCCCAGGAATCAAGGTGTCCGCCTACTACAATGTATTCGTTTGGTAATTCAGTGCCTATGTGTTCGGCAATGACATTACGTGCTTTAATGATTTCGCTTTTGTTGGTCATTTGAATATGCGCCTGTGCATCGGGTTTGGTTTTAAGGCTTTCTCTTAGCTTCTCTCCTGTTTCAAAGGAAACACATACCGCAGGAATAGGAATTAAATCTCCGGTAACGGAAGCTGTTCCCGTTAGCAATATTTCGCCTGTTACTTGGTTTTTAAAGATGATGCCTGCCGCACCGTTATCTATTGCCAACAATGATTTTTCGGAACGGTGTAGGTTATCTACGTCTTCTCTCCCACTTTCTTTGCCGATATTCATCAGCACTATTTTACCCACAATTTGATCTTTAAGACTATCAAAATCTTGCTGTAAACCGTCTCCTAAATCAATGATTTCTGCCGTAGTATCTATCATTACAGGTGAGTGCGCCAAGCTTACGCAGGCTAAATCGTTGCCATCTACTTCCAACTTTACATCGCCTCTTAGCCAGCTACGGGCTTCAAAATCAAAAAAGCGAACATTTTGCAAACCGTATTTGGTAAATAAGTCAAAGGCTAATTGTTCTGCTTTTGCTCCGTTTTCTGTGCCCGTTAAACGATGCCCGATGGTAGAAGTAGCGTTTTGTAAGTTCATGTAAGCTTCGGAAAAGCTTTTTACTTCGGTGTTAATCAACTCAAAAGTTTCTAATGAAGTAAGTTGCTTTGGAGTTTCTTCTTGGCTACATGAAAACAAAATAGCGATGGCAATAATTGGAATGAATATTTTTTTGAACATAGTTTGTGATTTATTAAAATATTAGTTTAGAAGTTTCTTTATAAAACCCTAACATTTCTATTTACTATCAGCTTTTTTATTCTTCAACAATATAACAAATATTAATAGTTCAACCACCATTAATACTTTAACTCCCAAATCATAAAAGAAATTAAGCTGGCTCCAACTCTCAATTTTTATTTTTGGATTCCAAGGGTCATATTCACTTACTCTGTCTTTCCCAATAACTTGCCCTTTTATAATATATAATCCAGTACCCATGGGATCTAATTCTGTGGATGGTCTTTCTGTTACATAAATCTCAGAAAAGTCTAAATCATATTCTTTCAAACTATCAGGAGTAATAAATTTTAAGTAAGTCTGTCCATTAACCACAGTTTCATCTGGACAAGTACATGCAAGTCCATTTACTTTTATCTGCCCCCATTGCACAGGTGATATATAATCTCGGAATATAAAAGTTTGTCCAACTAGTATAAATAAACCAACTAATAATATCTTTTTTCGCCTAGTCAAAATTAATTTATTAGGGGTAATAATCCCAAATATATAACTTTTTAGCTAAGGGGTTGTGCGCATTTTAAGATTGCTTTTTTACCTTTGAAGCATGCAGCAAATTCCGTTAGCAGAAAGACTTCGCCCCAATACGCTTGATGAATACATTGGGCAAGAACATATATTGGGAAAGGACAAGCCGCTAAGGAAACTGATAGCAAAAGGTAATGTGCCTTCCATGATTTTGTGGGGCCCTCCGGGTGTGGGAAAAACTACTTTGGCGCATATTATTTCCAAAACTTTAGACCGACCTTTTTATGCCTTGAGTGCGATTAATTCAGGTGTTAAAGAAGTTCGAGAGGTGATTGAGTCCGCCAAGAAAAGCGGACCGATTGGCGGGCAACCCATTTTGTTTATTGATGAGATTCATCGTTTTAGTAAATCGCAACAGGATAGTTTACTAGGTGCGGTAGAGAACGGCACGGTAACCTTGATTGGAGCTACTACTGAAAATCCTTCTTTTGAAGTGATTAACGCCTTGCTTAGCAGATGTCAGGTATATGTGCTGGAGGAATTGGGTAAAGAGCAATTGGAAAAGATGCTGCAAATTGCCATTAGCACGGATGAGTTTTTAAAAAAGAAAAACATTCAGCTCAAAGAAACGGATTTGCTGATGCAGGTTTCGGGTGGTGACGGAAGAAAGCTCCTCAACTTTTTAGACATTATTGTAGAAAGTGTGGAGAGTGATGATGTGGTAATTACAAATGATTTGGTGCAAGAACAACTGCAAAAAAACATTGCCCGCTACGATAAAACAGGTGAACAGCATTATGATATTATTTCGGCTTTTATTAAATCGTTGAGAGGCAGCGACCCAAATGGTGCGGTATATTGGCTAGCCAGAATGATTGAAGGAGGCGAAGACCCTAAATTCATAGCTAGAAGAATGTTGATTTTAGCCAGTGAAGATATTGGTAATGCGAACCCTACGGCATTGGTAATGGCTAACAACTGCTTTCAAGCATTGAATGTAATTGGCTGGCCGGAAGGAAGAATTATTTTATCACAAACAGCTATTTATTTAGCAAGCAGTCCTAAAAGCAATGCCAGTTATATGGCTATTAATGAGGCACAGCAACTGGTTCAGAAAACGGGTAATCTTTCGGTACCGCTACATTTAAGAAATGCTCCCACTAAATTAATGAAGCAATTGAACTATGGCAAAGATTATCAATATGCCCACAGCCATGAAAACAACTTTATTAATCAGGAATATTTACCTGAAGAGATAAAGAATACCAAATTGTACGAGCCTTCTAAAAACCCCAGAGAGGAAGAATTGAGAAGGTATTTAAAAAATCTGTGGAAGGATAAGTATGGGTATTAGTCTTTAAAGGCTTCTTTTACCTTAGCCACCACTTGATTGTCCGTCATACTATCAGCTGTTTCAACACCAATTAAATGTACTTTGTTAAGCAAAGTATTTTCTTTGATGGCATTAGCCAGTTTGTTTTTCACCTCAGCAGGACCAAAAACAAACACCTCATCAGAAGATTTTAAATGATTCATCACCTCTCCAAAGTAATCATGTAACTGGTGTTTTTGCTTTTCTTCTATAGTGTTTTCATTACTAATATGCTGACTCCCCATAAAGCTACCTGCATATTCACCGTCATCTTTTGGTTTGGTTTCAACATTAGATTGAAGTTCGGTTACTTTTTCCTTTCCGTTTTCCAAATCTACCACAATGGCTTTAGAAGTATCAATCCAAATTCCTGTTTGTTTCATATTCTTTTTATTTTAATAATGCATATAACTGAGCCAGTATAACTAACTCAGATTTGTTTTTCCCTGAAAATGATGCCGCTATTGCATTGGCTACTTTCCAGATAAGTAATTTTAATTCTTTACCGAACAACTGTTGTTTTACCTGATAAAACTTCTCAAATTCTTTGAAGCATTCTTGTGACTCTTTATCATCCGTTGCCAACCTTTTAAAAACTTCCGAAACAGCTTCAATAGCAGTAACGTCAATTAATTGGTTTTCATCAGTATCTAAGGCTGCTTCTTTTGAAAACACCTCTTGCATTTTAAAATACTCTTCTCTCTTAACCTTACCATCTGCCACTGCAATAGCATAAAACAAGTTTCCTAGTTTGTCATACATTTCTTTTTTCATGCTATTAGGTATAATCATATCACCTGTTTTAAAATGAACTTTTACACTACAAAGGTATAAAAGGAATACTGCAAAATCCTAATAATACATAAACGGTAAGGTGATATTTATCAGCTAGTTTTAGAGTTTATTGCTATTTTTGGGTACTAAATAAAGGTATTATGAAGAGAATAGGTTTATTAATTGTTGCTTGTATAATTCAGTTATCCGTGCTAGCATGCAAATGCAAACAGCTTAGCCCCAGTGAGGCTTTATCGCTTAGTCAAACTGCATTTACTGGAAAGGTATTAAAAGTAACTATGGATAAGGAAAAGACAAACTATTCGGTAACTTTTAAAGTGCTTAAAACATTTAAAGGAGATTTTTCTGAAGAAGTAGTTATTACTACCAGAGTAAGCTCTGCTGCCTGTGGTTATAATTTTGAGAAAGGAACTTCTTACCTAGTATTTGCTGCTGATAATTCGACTAATTCATGCAGTGGTAACATGACTTTAGCTGACTTTGTAAATAATTATGGTGCTGAAGTATTTAAGGAAAAAAAAGCTCCAACGGTAGTTACTATGGACCAACTAATTACGAATAAAAGTGGGCAACATTTATATGATGGGGTTCCCTTTACAGGAACAATGGTGGTGTTGTATGACAATGGAAACATAATGAGTTCACGTCCTTTTGAGAATGGTTTTCCTCCTGAGGACTACCAGTCTATGTCTTACTACAGAGACGGAAGACTTTCTTCCAGAACCAACTTTGTAAAAGGCAGACTTATTTCTACTGAAGGCTTTTTTCCAGAAGATAATCCAAACGGCTATTATCGTTCTTACTACGAACAAGCTACTTTAACACAAACTTCTTATTTCTTTAACGGGCAAGTGGCTGAAATTTCTGTTCAAAAAACAGATACCGTTACTTATCAAGCTACTTTTGATGTTACTACCTATTACCCAACCGGACAGTTAAAAGAGAAGTATCATGCTATAGGTTATACCCATAACAGACATGGAGACTACATAAAATATCACCCTAACGGAAAAGTAGCAGAAGAGTCTAAATTTAATGACGGAGTAACGATTGACAAAAAGATTTACAACGAAAAAGGAAAAAAGATAAAGCTAGACTTTAATTACTAAGCTTAATCTAGTTTGAGGGTGTTTCGATAGTAAGCATCTGCATTACTGTTCTTATTCCAATAATCTATTTTAATAGTTTTTAGTAGTGTTGCTTTAGTGGTTAGTTTTTTTCTTCCCTCTCCCCAACCACTATAATATTCTTCTTGCCAGCTTATTATTTTATAAGGGAAATTGGCCTGATATGAAATAGATAAACTTCTTTCTAATTCAGGATAGTTAAGTGTAATTGTTAAAAGTGAATCGTTTACTTTCGAATGGCTTACATTACACTCGTAAGCTTTTAGTTCTTTGTGCAATAGTCGTAGATAAAAGAAGGACGGAATAACTTTTTGTTTGCCCTGAGGTAAATCCTCCGGCTGCAAACGAATCATGCTATAGATATCATCTTCTAATAGAGTTTTATCTAGAGTCACCTCAGCAGTTTCTCCTTCAAAGTATGAATTTATCTCTATCTCAAATTTATCTTTATTCACTAATTCCATGTAGGTATGCCCACACCACTCTTGTGATGAAGAGCTCACCTTTAAAGAATGTTGTCCGTTTTCAAAAGGGAAAAAAGTACTATTCATCATGCTGTAGGGATAAATACCCGTATTAAATTTTTTGGTGTAGTTTAATTTTAAAACAGAAACATCTTCTTGTGTTGGATTGTCTGACTTGGTATTAGATTTTAAGGAAAAAGGTTCCGTTACAAATACCAAAACAGCTTTTCCTTCTCTTAACTCACCATATCTTGCCTGAGTCAATTGATAGCTAGAAATTTCCGCTTCATTATTATACCAGTACTGCTTTTGCTCTTCGGTCACTCCATTAGTCTCTTTTTTTTCTGCCATAGGGCTAGTACAAGAGATGACACTAAATAAAACTGAAATAACTAAGAACATACGCTTCATGGATTTAATTTCTTTGGTACAAAAGTAAGTAAACAATAAACAGCTTTCAACAAGCCTATTTTAATAATTGAATTTCTCTCCTTAAAAATGGCATTGTATTCGCTTTAGTTTTGCAGTCATGAAAAAAGTGTTGACTGTTATAGGAGTTTTAATAGGATTAAATTCATTTTCTCAATTTAAATACCCACAAGATATTTTTCGTTCACCGATAGATTTCCCTATCCTTTTAGCGGGAACTTTTGGAGAGTTAAGACCTAATCATTTTCATACAGGCTTAGATATTAAAACCATGGGGGTTGAAGGAAAAAACATTTATGCTTGTGCAGACGGTTATGTAAGCAGAATTAATGTTTCACCCTGGGGATATGGCTACGCACTTTATATTGATCACCCTAATGGGTACACTACTGTTTATGCGCATTTAAAAAACTACTCAAAACCAATTGCAGACTATGTAAAGAAAATGCAATATGAAAAACAAACCTGGGAAATAGAATTAAGACCTGATTCTAATTTATTTAGAGTAAAGAAAGGAGATATTGTGGCTTACTCCGGAAATAGCGGAAGTTCGTCTGCCCCTCACCTACACTTTGAAATAAGAGAAACGAAAACCGAAGTTCCCATTAATCCTTTATTTTTTGGATTTAAGGTAGAAGATAACATCCAACCCAGAATCAATCAGGCGATGGTCTTTTCAACCGAATATGGCGTTAACAATAAATTTGACCGATATAAAGTAGATATTACCGGAAGCAATGGAGCATATAAAAGAAAGTATGATGCTCCTATTGAAGTCTGGGGAAATGTGAGTTTTGGAATAGAAACGGACGACCAGCTAAACGGTGCTCACAACAGAAATGGGGTTTATAGTATAGACTTATTGGTGAATGATGAAAAAATATATCATCATGAAGTGGAGAAAGTCCCGTTTCATCGTTCCAGAAATATTAATGCACATATTGATTATGAATATTACAAAAAGACAAAAGACCGGATTCAATGTAGCCATATTCATCCCAATAATAAACTTCCCACTTATTCAAATATTCAAAATGACGGCTATTATAATTTCACTAAGGAAGGAGAATACAAGGTCAAATACATTGTAAAGGATTTTCATGGCAATCAATCTACTCTTGAGTTTAGCGTAATTGCAAAACCAATGACTGAAATATTACCTCAACCAAAAGAAGCTTTAGAATGTCTAAAAGAAAATGATATTCACAAAGATGGAATTCATGTTCATATTCCCGACTCAGTTTTGTATTGCAGAACACCAATAGATGTGATAAAAAAGGCCGCTAATTCTAATAATGTTTCTGAAGTTTATCAGGTACATTCAGAGACTACTCCTCTTCAATCGTACATTTACATAGGAATAGATAAAAACATTCCTGATAATTTAAAACCAAAGACTGTTATGGCAAGATACAGCGACAACGGAAAATATTATGCTTTGAAAGGTGAATGGGAAAATAATACGTTTACCGCAAAAACAAAAGACTTTGGAGATTTTGCACTAATGCTAGATACAGTTGCTCCGGTTATAGAACCCGTAAATATTTTTGATGGTAAATGGATGAGTAAAAACTCAGGTATTATTATTAAGGCAACCGACAACCTTAGCGGCATACTCAAATACAACTCATTTATTGACGGTAAATGGGTACTAACAGAATATAATCCATCAAAAGCATGGTATATACACTATTTTGAAGACGATTTAGCCAGCGGAGAGCACAGCTATACCATTCAAATTGAGGATGCAGTGGGAAACACCGCTATCTGGCAAGGAAAATTCAACAGGTAGTTACTCTACTACTACTTTTTCAGTTACAAAAACAGCCTTATTATTTAGCAGTTGAACAAAATAAACACCGGAAGCTAATTGTTCTATATTTAACTGAGTGGTATTTCTTCCTTTTTCTAAAGAGACTCTTTCACCAACTATTAGTTTTCCGCTAAAATCTAGTATTTTAATTTCTATTTCCTCTCTGGTTTCACTATCTATATTAACGTACAACGCTTTATTAACTGAGGGATTAGGATAAACAGACACTTCAGAAATTGGAGTATATTCTTTTACACCCACTCCCGGAACTGCTCGATAGGTATCTCTATACTCACAAGTTAATTGACCTGCTACTTCAGTAAATATTAGCAATGGAACTCCCTCTCCTTTTGCCAACCACTTGTATTGAATCTGTGCCGGTCTCGGAAATTGAAACCCTGCATTAAACTGACTGCTATAAACCGTATCTGTTATGTATTGCGTAGATTTTACTCTTAGTGTACTAAAAGTACCAAATGGAGTAGTTAAACTTCCCCAGCCATCGGCAGTATCATATCTATTTATTTTTTGACCATAATATCCTATACCGGGAATATTTTCTCCGTTTTCGGCATAGTTATATAAGGTATTTCCATAGTTTAAGGGAAAGGTATAGTTTATATCTACAGGCACATTACGAGAAGAAGTAGGAACAGAGTTAACTTCAGCACCATAGCCCACCCAGCTATATTCAGCAGAAGAATTTTTATAGTAATTGTAAACATCCTTTACATTAATAACTCCGGCCGAAACATCTCTTCCCTTTACAGCATAGTCAGCCTTATGGTTTGGATAAGAAAAGTTATTGTTAAAATAAAACTGATAAGCAAAAGGAGTTGAAGAAACAGGAACGTATTCATCTAGTCGTTGTTGTTCAGCGGCTAATGAAGAAAAATTCCAGGTAAAATTAGTTCCGGTAGCAGAAGGGTTTATTCCTGAAAGACTATTGTCGATACTATATCTAAAAGTATCATTAACGGAAGGCATATCGGTATTATCTATGGTAATTTGTGCATTAACACCAATCACTAAAAAACAAAAAAGTGGTAATAAATATCTCATGTTTAGAATTTTAAAGAGGTAAAGTTAAAGAATTTTTCCGTCTGATATAGTCAGCTTTCTATCAGCCATGTTTGCTAGTTCGTTATTATGAGTAACAATAATAAACGTTTGTTGATGCTTTTCTCTTAGTTTAAAAAATTGTTCATGCAGTTCTTTTGCCGTATTAGAATCTAAGTTACCGGAAGGCTCGTCAGCTAAAATCACATCAGGGTCATTCATTAGCGCTCTGGCTACTGCCACTCTTTGCTGCTCACCGCCACTTAATTCATTCGGCTTGTGCGAAGCCCTTTTCTCCAAGCCCAATTCCTGAAGTAAAACCATTGCTTTTGCTTCTGCTTCTTTTTTAGATACTCCACCTATCATAGCAGATATGGCAATATTTTCAAGTGCGGTAAATTCAGGTAATAATTGATGAAACTGAAAGATAAAACCAATGTGCTTGTTTCTAAAAGCAGCAATTTTTTTACCTTTTAAACTAATAACATCTGTATCATTAATTAATAATGAGCCACTATCAGGCTTTTCTAAAGTTCCTAATATTTGCAATAAAGTAGTTTTTCCTGCTCCCGAAGCACCTACAATAGATATTATCTCTCCCTTTTTCGCATGAAGCGTAACACCTTTCAGAACATCTAGTCCATGATAAGATTTCTTTATGTTTTCTGCTTTTAGCACAGCGTAAATGTATAAAAAAGTGAAGAGTTCAAACCAAATTGTTATTCTGTTAAAAATAATTTTTGGCATTCCTATCATAAAAATATACATTTGGTTCCACTAAAAATTTACACATGAATATTCACGAATATCAAGCGAAAGAAGTTTTAAAAGGTTATGGCGTTGCCATTCAGGAAGGAATTGTAGCAGACACCCCTGAACAAGCGGTAGAAGCTGCAAAAAAGTTAACAGAACAAACCGGAACGCAATGGTGGGTAATTAAAGCCCAAATACATGCCGGAGGAAGAGGAAAAGGCGGTGGTGTAAAACTGGCTAAATCGTTAGATGAGGTAAAAGAAATATCTGGCAAAATACTAGGTATGCAACTGGTAACTCCTCAAACCGGACCGGAAGGAAAGCTAGTTAGAAAAGTATTGATAGCACAAGACGTTTATTATCCGGGAGAAAGTGAAACTTCTGAATTTTACATGAGTGTTTTATTAAACCGTTCTACAGGCAAAAACATCATTATGTATTCTACCGAAGGCGGTATGGATATTGAAACAGTTGCTCATGATACTCCGCATTTAATTTTTAAAGAAGAGATAGATCCAAGTGTTGGCTTACAAGCTTTTCAGGCTCGTAAAATTGCTTACAATTTAGGATTAAGCGGTGATGCTTTCAAACAAATGGTAAAGTTTGTTTTCGCTTTATATAAAGCTTATGAAGGAACTGATTCGTCATTATTTGAAATTAATCCTGTATTAAAAACATCTGACAACAAGATAATTGCCGTTGACTCTAAAGTTAACTTAGATGACAATGCCTTATTCCGTCATAAAGATTTAGCTGCATTAAGAGATATTCATGAAGAAGACCCTACGGAAGTTGAAGCAGGTGAGGCAGGATTAAGCTATGTAAAACTAGATGGAAACGTTGGCTGTATGGTAAACGGTGCCGGATTAGCTATGGCTACCATGGATATCATTAAACTTTCGGGTGGTGACCCGGCTAACTTTCTAGATGTTGGTGGTACCGCAGATGCTAAAAGAGTAGAAACGGCATTTAGGATAATTTTAAAAGACCCGAATGTAAAAGCTATATTGGTTAATATTTTTGGTGGTATTGTAAGATGTGACAGAGTGGCACAAGGAGTGGTAGATGCTTATAAAAACATTGGAGAAATAAACGTTCCTATTATCGTTCGTTTACAAGGAACAAATGCCGAAGAAGCAAAAGAACTAATTGACAATAGCGGCTTACAGGTTCACTCAGCGGTATTGTTACAAGAAGCGGCTGACAGAGTAAAAGAAGTTTTAGCATAGGTTTATGAGAATTATAATTATAGGAGCACTTGTGGGAGCTCTAGTAGGAGTAATTGTTTATTATTTAAAGACAAACAAAAAACAGTAGTTCAAATCCAAAATTCTTTTTGGAACGTTTATTGTTTTAACATTATAGGATTAAATGCTGAGAGAAATCAAAGCATTTTTTCTTTTAAATAAAAACATAACATCATGAAAAAATTACTTGCCGCTATTTTACTTTCAACAATAGTCTTGTTTTCTTTTGTTCAATCCCCTCCTACCGACTTGCATAAGGAATGGAGTGAATTATTAAAAAAACATGTAACTCCATCAGGAAAAGTAAACTATAAAGGATTTATCAAAGACTCTGAAAAACTAAATACTTATTTAAGAAAATTAGAAAAAAATCCGCCAAAAAACGATTGGAAAAAAAATGAGACCATGGCCTATTGGATTAATGCCTACAATGCTTATACGGTAAGATTAATTTGTGACAACTATCCTGTAAAAAGTATTAAAGAAATTGGCGGAAAAATACCTTTTGTAAATAGCACTTGGGATATAAAGTTCATTACTATTGACGGTGAAGAAATGGACTTAAATAATATTGAACACGGTAAACTTAGAAAACAATATAAAGATGCCAGAGTTCATTTTGCATTGGTTTGTGCCTCCAAATCATGCCCAATCTTAAGAAATGAAGCCTATGTTGGAAACAAACTTGATGCTCAACTCAAAGACCAGGCAGAAAATTTCTTAAAAGACCCATTCAGAAATAAAGTAGATAAAACCAACCCAAAACTTTCTAAAATATTTGACTGGTATGGAATGGATTTTAAATCTAAAGACATGACTCTTATCCAATACATTAACCAGTATTCTCCTGTTAAAATAGATGAGAAAGCAAAAATTGAATACTTAGATTACGACTGGGGATTAAATGAGTAAGAGTTCATGAAGTTATCCGTTATCATTCCTACTTATAACGAAGAAGATTATATTACTCAGTTGTTAGAAAGATTAACTCAATCTGAACAAAAGGATAATATTGAAATTATCGTTGTTGATGGCTGTAGTACCGATAAAACAAAAGAACTTACTCAACCATTTAAAGTAGATTTCTTTTGTGCGAATGTTCAGTCGAGAGCTGCCCAAATGAATTTCGGAGCAAAAAAAGCCACAGGAGATACCCTATACTTTGTACATGCAGATACGCTTCCTCCTAAAACATTTTATTCAGATATAAAGTATGTAATAGATAATGGACATAAAGCAGGATGTTATCGTTTTCAGTTCGACTCAAGCAATACATTATTAAAACTTAATGCTTTTATGACCCGCTTTCCTTTTTTAGTATGTAGAGGCGGTGACCAATCTTTGTTTATTACAAAAGATTTGTTTTTTGACCTTGGAATGTATAATGAATACTATACCATAATGGAAGAATACGACCTTATCAAAAAAATTAAAGAGAAACAAAAGTTTAAAATTATTCAAAAAGATATTATTGTATCTGCCAGAAAATATAAAAACAACAGCTACCTGAGAGTACAAAAAGCTAATTACACTGCTTTTAAAATGTTTCAATCAGGCATTCATCCTGATAAAATTAAAGCAACGTATAATGATTTACTTGACTAATTTCCAAATTACTATTTTTGCTATATGAGAATTACTGCTTTCATATTATCTATTTTATTATTGTGTGGAGTTACAAAAGCCCAGGAAAAGGGATTAAAAACCCTTAAAGATCTTTGGAATGCAAAGCCCGGTGAATTGGTAAAAGAAATGGGCTTTGACAAACTACTGGGTTCATCAAAAGAAGAATATGAAAAATCTAGCTTCAACTATGCCATTTCGTTTTCTGATAACACCGCACTTTTTGAAACTATAGAAAAAGGACAGCGACAAAAAGCTGTGCTAATGAATTATCTTACAAAAGATGATAATGGCGAGAATAAAGCTTCCAATGCAAATATTACCGGAGAAGTTGCCTACGCATCAAACAATTTCAGACTAGCAGAATTTTCATTCTTGCGAGCAAAAAAACTTTACGAAGAAGGAGATAATAAAGGGCTGGAATATTCACAGGTATTAAGTAACCTTGGTTTACTCTACATGAGTATAGGTAGATTTTCTGAAGCAAAAACATATAATCAGGAAGCTTTAAAAATTAGAGAAGAACTGGCTAATGGTTCGCTGCCACATGCGGCTTCAATCAATAACATTGGAGTTTGGAATAAAGACATGGGGAATTACGGAGAGGCAGAAAAATTAATAAACCAAGCTATTGAGATTAACAGAAAATATGAAAAAGAGGAAAAAACTGCTTTAGCTATAAGCTTAAACAATAAAGCCATGTTGTTTCAAGCATTGGGAAGATATGAAGAAGCAGAAAAGTTAATGCATGAATGCTTAGAAACAGCAGCAAAAGAAATGGGCGAGCGCTCTAACAATTACATCAAGCTTAAAATAAATCTTGCCATACTTTATAAAGAGGTTAAACGCTATGAAGAAGCAGAAAAAATTTACTTGGAATGTATTAAGATTAAAGAAGCACGTTACGGAATTAATCACCCGGACTATGCACACTTAAAAAGAGGAATAGCCCTACTCTATCTTGAAATGGGAGAAATAAGAAAAGTACAGGGCCACTTATGGAAAGCAGTTTCCATTTATAAAAAACAACTGGGTGAAGATCATCCATCTTATGCAGCATCTATAAATGATTTAAGTACATTTTACAGATTAGATGACGATATAGAAAGAGCTGAAAAATATGGAAGGGAAGCTTTACTAACCCGAAAAAAAGTTTTAGGAGAAAACCACCCTGATTACCTTGAGTCAGTCGAAAATTATGCCATTGTAAAATGGAAAAAAGATGAAATTGACTCAGCTAAATTTTTATTTAGTTTTTTGGTGGACAAAACACTTAGCGTAATTGATGACTATTTCCCATACATGAGTGAAAAAGAAAAAACAAAATTCTGGGATAAAACCAGACCAAGGCTTTATAAGTTCTACTCCTTTGCATTTCAAAACGCTCAGACCAACCCTGATTTAGTTGAGAAATCATTAGACCTTCAATTAAATGCAAAAGCACTAATTCTCAATTCTTCCAATAAAACCAAACAAGCCATTTTAAATAGCGGAGATAAAAAATTGATAGAACAATATTCTTATTGGCTAACAAAAAAAGAATACTTAGCTTTCCTTTACACGCTTTCAAAATCTGAACTAGAAGAGGAAAACATTAATCTAGACTCACTAGAGGATGTGGTAAATAAGTTGGAAAAAGACATGACTATTGCTTCGGAGCAATTTAGCTCTGCCTACTCAAATAAAGATGTAAACTATAAAGACATTTACAATTCTTTAAACACAGACGAAGCATACGTTGATTTAATCTACTACAACTACTTTGACAAGATTATTACCGAAACGCCAAAATATGCAGCAATTATTTTAACAAAAGATAATCCAAAGCCACAATTTGTCAGCTTTACCAATAGTTACAAAATGGATACCATCTACTTTCCTGAGTATCGGAAAAGAATGCAAAATGCAAGATTGGATGAAGAGTCCTATACCTATTTTTGGAAACCTATTGATGAGCGTTTTGCAAACAAAAAAACCATCTATGTATCTCCTGACGGCATTTATAATATGATAAGCCTGAATACCTTAAAAAGTGGAAATCAATACCTTTTAGATAAATATAATATTGTGATGATTGCTAACGGAAAAGAAATCATTTCCATGAAAAAACAAAAACCAAAGACACTTAGTAAAAATGCTACTATACTTGGTTTTCCATACTACGGAGATAAAGATGCTATTCCACCGTTACCGGGAACAAAAAAGGAAGCTGAAACCTTAAAAGCAATGCTTCAAAAATCAGGTTATAAAGTGAATGAATACCTTCAAGCTGAAGCAAGTGAAGCAAAAGTAAAAAATGCTGATGCCAGAATATTACATATTGCTACTCACGGGTTCTTCTTTTCGGATGTAAGCTTTGTAAAGGCAGACAAAGTGTTTGGAATAGAAAAATCAGCTATGGTAAATAACCCGCTTCACCGCTCAGGTTTATTATTAGCCAATGCAGAAGCTACTATTTATAATCAAAATACTGATGATTCAGGAAACAATGGTATTTTAACGGCTTACGAAACCATGAATCTTAATCTTGAAAAAACCGATTTGGTAGTATTAAGTGCATGTGAAACAGGCTTGGGAGACATTAAAGCAGGCGAAGGAGTTTATGGTTTGCAACGCTCCTTTCAAATTGCAGGAGCTAAATCTATTATTATGAGTTTATGGCAAGTTAGCGATGATGCTACAATGGAGTTGATGAAAAACTTCTACCAGAATTATTTAAAAACAAATAATAAAAGAGAATCCTTAACTTTAGCTCAGAAAAAAGTAAAAGAAAAATACCCTGAACCTTTTTACTGGGGAGCCTTTGTACTTATAGGAGAATGATAAAATCAATTGGTATAATATCTTTAGTAGTTATTGGCTTGCTAAGTTTTAATGCCTGTAGCTACGACAAATCAGAAGAGTTGATTGCTCCTCAAAAAGTCTGCGACACAACTATTTCTTATACAAAAGATATTGACCCATTGATTAGAACTTATTGCATAACAGGAACAGGTCCGGGAACAGGGTGTCACGATGCATGGATATTAACCTATGAAGGAGTTAAACCGCAAGTGAAGTACATCAAAGCTGAAGTAGTCAGTAGAAGAATGCCTGAAATACCAAATAACTTTGGAATAATAGAAATGACTCAAGAAGAAATAGACATGTTTGTTTGTTGGATAGATAATGGCGCACCCGATAATTAACCCTGATTTTTTAAAAGAAACCATTTCGAAATTAGAAATGGGAAAAACAATGCTTTACCCTACCGATACTATTTGGGGTATTGGTTGCGATGCCACCAATGAAGAAGCAATCAAGAAAATCTATTCGATTAAAGCAAGAGAAGAAGACAAACCCATGCTTGTTTTGGTTTGTGATGATGCCATGTTAAATAAGTATGTAGATGAAGTTCCCGAGATGGCTTGGGACATCATTGATTTAGCAACTAAACCAACCACCATTATTTATCCAAAGGCTAAAAACTTAGCTAAGAACCTTATCGGTAAAGATGGTAGCATAGGAATTAGAATGATAAAAGAAGGCTTTTGTTATGAATTACTAAGAAAATATAGAAAACCTATAGTTTCTACTTCAGCAAATTTTAGCGGAGAACACTCTCCCACTCATTTTTCAAAAATTAGTGAAGAGTTAAAGCAGAAGATAGACTTTATTATTCCTGAAAAGTATAACAGTTCGGTACAAAACCAATCAAGCTCCATTATAAAAATAGAGCTTGACGGTCAAATAAAAGTTATTCGTAAATAAGCTTAGTTAACTTTTGTTATTCTAAAAACTGTTCTCCTATTTGCTAAATGAAACTTTTCTCTAATCCATTGCTCAAAATAACTATCTATAATGCTTGGTTCAATAATAGGTTCGGTTTCTCCATACCCTATGTACGAAACTCTATCTTCTTTTATCAGTCCGTAATTAACTAAAGCATACTTAATGCTATTAGCTCTATGCTCTGACAACTTTAAATTAAACTTTTCTGAACCTCTATAATCTGTATTTGCTTCAATCTTAATATAAATTGAATTGTTTGATAAAAACTTATATAAACTGTCAAGAAACTCTTTATTAGCCTTCATATCAACCAGGCCGTTATTGTAATTATAGATAATATGTTTTATCAAAACACTTCCCACTTCAAAAGCGGTATCTTCTAAAGTAAAAAACTTGTTATTGTAATGCTCTTTAGTTTTAGTTTCTATTAAAGAATCAATTTTATTAACCCTTAAAATAGAATCTTTTCGGTGTGTTTGAGAATAACAAACAAGTCCAACAGAACAAAATACAAGTAAAAGAAATGCTTGTTTCATTAACTAAAAGTAAGCATTTTATGCCTTAAACGACCTATTTGTCGTTAGAAAAACTTTTATCTAAAACTTATAATTCAAAACTTCAAACTACTTAGTGTCCTAAAGCAGCTAAATATCTTTCCGCCTCTAAAGCAGCCATACAACCTGTTCCCGCTGCAGTAATAGCTTGTCGGTAAGTTTTATCAGCAGCGTCACCACTTACAAAAACACCCGGCACGTTTGTTTTAGCTGTTCCCGGTTGAGCATATTTAATATACCCTACTTCATCTAAATCAATCCATCCTTTAAAAATGTCGGTATTAGGTTTATGACCAATGGCCACAAAAAATCCGGTACAAGGAATCATAATCTCTTCCCCTGTTTTGTTGCTTTTGGCTTTAACACCCGTTACCAAATCATTTTCTCCCAACACTTCAACTGTTTCGGTATTGTAAAGTATCTCAATGTTTGGAGTGTTTTTTACACGTTCTTCCATGATTTTAGAAGCTCTGAACTCATCTCTTCTCACCAACATGGTTACTTTAGAACATAATTTAGAAAGATAATGCGCCTCTTCACAAGCCGAATCGCCTGCACCCACAATTACCGTTTCCTGCCCTTTATAGAAGAATCCATCACAAATGGCACATGCGCTAACTCCGCCACCCATTTGTAAATAATGTTGCTCAGACGGTAATCCTAAATATTTTGCAGAAGCTCCGGTTGAAATAATTACTGTTTCAGCATGAATTTCTTTTTTGTCTTCTACCCAAACTTTATGCAAAGGGCCTGTAAAATCAACCTTAGTTACCCAGCCGCTTCTTACAGAAGTTCCAAAACGTTCTGCCTGTTGCTGAAGCTCTATCATCATTTCAGGGCCTGTAATTCCCTTTGGGTAACCCGGAAAGTTTTCTACTTCATTAGTTGTAGTTAATTGGCCTCCCGGTTGCATTCCTTGGTATAAAACAGGTTCCATATTTGCTCTGGCAGCATAAATAGCCGCAGTATATCCCGCAGGACCTGAGCCTATAATCAAACACTTTACTTTTTCTATTTCTTCACTCATTATTCTTAATTTTGGAGTTCAAATGTATTATTATTTTAAAAAAACAATGCATTAAAATTGTTCACGATTTCAACAAATAAAAAAAGAAATTTTGCCACTTAAAAGAGATTACATACATTTGCAGCCCTTATTACTAGGATAACAATATTTTCACAATGGATGCATTTAAAACAATAGAAAGCGAAATCAAGGAACTAAAGCAGTTTCCTGAGTTTAAAGCCGGTGATACCGTTAACGTAAGCTACAAAATTAAAGAAGGTGAAAAGGAAAGAGTTCAGCAATTTCAAGGTGTAGTATTACAAAGAAGAAGCAACGGTGTTAATGAAACATTTACCGTAAGAAAAATATCTAACGGTGTAGGTGTGGAAAGAATTTTCCCTCTATCTTCTCCTTTCTTAGAAGAAATAAAGATATTGAAGAGAGGTAAAGTAAGAAGAGCAAGATTATTCTACTTAAGAGAAAAATCAGGTAAAGCTGCAAGAATTAAAGAAGATTACAGAAAAAAAGAAGAAAAAGCAGAAGCTTAATCTTTACAAATAATTTCACTCAAAATCCTGCTCCACAAGGCGGGATTTTTTGTTTCTATCCTAAATTCCAAATTCTGCTATCTTTACCTTGTAATGATTTCTATCTACAAGATAAAACCTAAGTTTCAGCAGTTACTTTCCCCTGTTCTGAAAGCACTACACAAACTAGGCGTTACTGCTAATCAAATTACTGTTTCGGCTATTTTGTTATCGTTTGCCATAAGTATTTGTTTTTGGTATGCGAAAGACTACACCATACTATTTTTAGCTTTACCTATCGGTTTACTTATCAGAATGGCACTAAATGCGCTTGACGGTATGATGGCACGTACCTACAACCAACAATCAAAAGTCGGTGAAGTATTAAATGAGTTGGGCGATATTTTTTCCGACTTTGCCATTTTCCTTCCATTAATTATTCATGAAGCTAAACAGTTGTTGCTTGTTGTTATTTTTATAGGATTAAGTATTATTAACGAGTTTGCAGGCATATTGGGCAAGGCAGTTAGTAATGACAGAAGATATGACGGCCCGATGGGAAAAAGCGACCGGGCTTTTGTAATTAGCATTTACGGTTTACTTTGCTTTTTTGAAGTAGATTTAAGCCAAGCCTCTTTTTGGATATTTTTGGTGATTAATATATTGCTGCTAATCAGTACAGGAATAAGAGTTAAAAAATCATTAAGCAAATGAAAGACATCATCCATTTAAAGTTTTTTGAAAACAACGATATTCTTATTGTTGTTGCCTTAATTTTTGGAATTTTGATTTTTGCCTCTACCCTCTTTTTTGTTATTGGAAAAGTAAAGCCCAACGCCAATGTAAAAGAACTAAAAGACCGAACCAAATCATGGTGGATAATGGCCATTATGTTTATCGGAGCCACTATTTTCAGCACTAAAATTTCGTATGTAGCCATTGCCTTTTTATCGTTTGTTGCCTTTAGAGAATTATATTCCATGCTAGGCTTTAGAGATTCAGACAGGCGAGCCATTTTTTGGGCCATCTTCTCCATTCCCATTCAGTATTATTTAGCATACATTGGCTGGTACGGTGCGTACATCATTTTTATTCCCGTAGTGATGTTTTTGTTATTGCCTTTGCGCTTGGTATTAAAGGGCGATACCATTGGCATTACCAAATCTATGGCGAGCTTACACTGGACACTAATGCTTACCGTTTTTGGTATCAGCCATATGGCTTATTTACTTTCATTACCAACCCTTGAAGGCTTTAACTCAGGCGGCAGAGGTTTACTCTTGTTTTTAGTTTTCTTAACCGAAATTAATGATGTGATGCAATTTACCTGGGGAAAGCTGCTGGGCAGACACAAAATCATTCCGAAAGTAAGCCCTAACAAAACATGGGAAGGATTTGTAGGCGGATTAATTTCTACCACCATTATCGGTTACTTTCTGGGCTTTTTAACACCGCTTACAGACTATCAGGTAATATTTGTAAGCTTTATGATTGCCTTTTCAGGCTTTGTAGGTGATATTGTGATGTCTTCCATAAAAAGAGATGTGGGCGTAAAAGATACCGGAGAAACCATACCCGGGCATGGCGGAATATTAGACAGAATAGATTCTCTGGCGTACTCTGCTCCCGCTTTTTTTCACATTGTTTATTATTTGGCGTACTAAATGCAAAAGATAGTTTTAACCGTAATTTACAGCTTTTTTGTCCGTTGGTTTTTAAAACTGATTATTGGCGTTCAGTTCC